>RGBZ01000115.1 GCA_009919365.1 bacterium | reverse complement strand
TGCAGGCGATGGTCTTTACCTGGTTGGCTAACTCGGTCAGCGAACGCCGCCGTACCGCTGCGTTGAGCCTCTCACTCTTCCCTCTCTACGCGGGCGCCGTCGTTGGGCCGCTCGTCTCCTCAGCAGCAGCCATCATCGGCACGCCACGGTTGGGTGACGAACTCGCCCTCACCCCAGTCTTTCTCGGATCCGCACTGCTCCTCACGCTCGGGGTCGTTGCAGTGCGCCGTCTCCCCACAGGAGAGCCCAGCGCGCGCTAGTCTGCGCACATGAAGCAGGTAGAGAGCGTTCTTGGCCCGATCAGCTCGGCAGACCTCGGCCTGACGCTGACTCACGAACATCTGCTGAACGACGTCCTCTCCTGGTGGCATCCACCCCTTGATGATTCGCCGCGCTCGCGCGAGCTTGTCGACGAGAAGGTCTCCATCGCCAACATCTGGGAGTTGAAGCACGACCCGTTCATCAACAAGGACAACTGCAGCATGCAAGACATCGAACTGGCGATCAAAGAGGTGCAGCGCTTTGTTGATCAGGGCGGCAAGACGATCATCGAGACGAGCGCCGACGGCAATGGTCGTAGCCCTGAGGGGCTCGCCACCATCAGCAAGCGCACCGGCCTCAACATCATCATGGGGACCGGCTACTACCTCGACTCGTCGCAGCCAGAAGAGAACGATGCCAAGAGCGAACACGACATTGCGAACGAGTTGATTCGCGATATCACCGAAGGTGCGCGAGGCACCAAGGTCAAGTCGGGCATCATCGGCGAAATCGGCGTCGGCAGCGAGTTCACGGCGCGAGAACGAAAGTCACTCGCCGGCGCATGCATCGCGCAGCGAGAAACGCACCTCCCAATGCAAGTTCGACGAAGACGACGCACGGAACATCGCCCGCCTGGTGCGTGACGGATTCGGTGAGAAGGTACTGATGTCGCAAGACATCTTCCTCAAGAGTCTCCTGCGCTCCTACGGCGGCCCAGGCTACGGCCATATGGTCGAATTCTTCCTGCCACGGCTGGCTCGGCACGGGGTGCCGCTGGAGCAGGGAATCAGCATGATGACGGCGAACCCGCGCCAACTCTTCGAATCGGCGAGCTAGCCACATGGTCAAGATTCAAACCGTTACCGGTGAGATCGAAAGCGCTGAGATGGGGCTCACCCTTACGCACGAGCACCTACTCGGCGACGTGACCTCCTGGTGGCATCCGCCATTTGACGATTCAGCGCGATCACGCGAGCTAGTTGACGAGAAGGTCTCCATCAGCAACATCTGGGAGTTGAAGCACGACCCGTTTATCAATAAGGACAACCTCATTATTCAAGACGTTGAGCTTGCCATCAAAGAGGTTCAGCGGTTTGCTGACCAGGGCGGCAAGACGATCATCGAGACGAGCGGCTATAACGATGGTCGTGACCCCGAGGGGCTCGCCACCATCAGCAAGCGCACCGGCCTCAACATCATCATGGGTACTGGCTACTACCTTGACGGATCACAGTCCGAAGCGAACGATGTCAAGAGCGAACGCGACATCGCCAACGATCTCATTCGCGACATTACGGAGGGTGCGCCTGGCACCAAGGTGAAGTCGGGAATCATTGGTGAGATTGGCGTCGGCAGTGAGTTCACGACACGAGAGCGAAAGTCCCTTGCCGGTTCGTGCATTGCACAGCGCGAGACACGCCTACCGATGCAGATCCACATGCCTGCCTGGTTCCGCCTCGGCGATGAGGTGCTCGACCTCTGCGCGGCTCACGGTGTGCCGATGGAGAGCATCGTGCTCTGCCACTCCAACCCGAGCGGCGACGACTACGAGTACCAGACGCGCCTGCTTAAGCGCGGCGCCTATCTGCAGTACGACATGATCGGCATGCAGGTCTTCTATGCCGACCAGCAGGCCTCATGTACGAGCGACGAGGATGATGCGCGCAACATTGCCCGCCTGGTGCGCAATGGCTTCGGCGAGAAGGTGCTGATGTCGCAAGACATCGGCTTGAAGACGCTGCTCCGCTCATACGGCGGCCCAGGCTACGGCCATTTGGTTGAGTTCTTCTTGCCGCGACTTGCTCGGCACGGAGTGCCGCTGGAACAGGGAATCCGCATGATGACCGCGAGCCCACGTCGGCTCTTTGAAGAGGCAAGCTAGCCACATGGTCAAGATTCAAACGGTTACCGGGCCGATTGAGAGTGCCGAGATGGGGCTCACCCTCACGCACGAACACCTCTTCAACATCGTCACGCCGTGGTGGCACCCACCCTATGACGACTCCGCCCGCTCAAAAGAGCTTGTCGACGAGAAGGTCTCCATCACCAACATCTGGGAGCTCCGACACGACCCATTCCTAAACAAGGACAACTGCGCGCTTGACGACATCGAGTCCGCCATCAGCGAGGTGAAGCGCTTCGCGGCACAGGGCGGCCGCACGATTCTGGAGGCCTGCGCCGACAAGGGGAACGGCCGCGACCCTGAGGGGCTCGCACGGATTAGCCGTGAGTCAGGGTTGAACGTGGTGATGGGGAGCGGCATCTTCCTTGATCCGGTGCACGGGCCAGAGCATCTTGACGGCAGCGTGCGCGAGATCGCTGACCGCATCGTGCGCGACGTTACCGTTGGCGCACAGGGGACAAACATCCGCGCCGGCTTTATCGGCGAGATCTTCGTTGGCCAACCCTTCACCAATCGCGAGCGCAACTCGCTCGCTGGTGCCTGCCTCGCGCAGCGCGAGACTGGTGTGCCGATTCAGATCCACATGCCTGGCTGGTATCGCCTTGGCGACGAGGTGCTCGACTTTGTCGCTGCGCAGGGGGTGCCGATGCAGAGCGTGGTGCTCTGCCACTCCAATCCGAGTGGCGACGATTACGAATACCAGACGCGCCTCCTGAAGCGCGGCATCTACCTGCAGTACGACATGATCGGCATGCAGGTCTTTTACGCCGATCAGCAGGCCCCCTGCACAAGTGACGAAGATGATGCCCGCAATATCGCGCGCCTCGTGCAGGCAGGCTTCGGCGACCGCGTACTGATGTCGCACGACATCTTCATGAAGATCCTTCTGCGTTCCAACGGTGGCCCAGGGTATGGGCACATCGTGGAGTTCTTTTTGCCGAGGCTGGCACGCCACGGGGTGCCGCTCCAGCAAGGGATCGCGATGATGACGGATAATCCGCGTCGACTGTTTGAAGAGGCGCGATAGCGCCAGAAGGGGGAGCTCAT
>RGBZ01000114.1 GCA_009919365.1 bacterium | reverse complement strand
GTCGGCAACCGTGGTGGTTCCTGAGCGCGCACTTTCACTAGCGATCGGCGCTGGTGGACAGAATGCCCGCCTCGCGGCGCGACTCACCGGATTCCGCATCGACATCGCCAGCGATGGAACTGGAGCTGCTGAGACTCCTGCAGATGCCCCAGCGGGCGAGGAGGCCTAAGACGCCTGCCGGTCGTGCGCGCACGTGCGTGGCCTGTCGGCAGACACAGCCGGCTGAAGCGCTTGTGCGGTACGGGGCCTCCGCAGATGGAGGGGTACGCGCTGGTGCTGTTGGCGGTCGAGGCGCGTGGCTCTGCGCGAGTGGCGATCAAGCGCACGAGCTGCTGGTTGGTGATGGACTACGAAGAGGACTGAAGGGTCGCGTTGCGGCCGCAGACATCGAACGGATTCTCATTGAGCGACGAGCCGACGAAGCGAAAGGGGGTAGCAGATGACGAAGCAGCGCAAGAGCATTCGACCACCACGCCCCGATCGCTTGCCGCCAGAGCCGAAGCCTGCACGCATTGCACAGGTGCACGATGGCGTACTTGAGCTGCCAGCCTCAATCGCTGTCGGTGATCTTGCCACGCTACTCAAGGTGAACCCTGCCGACATCATCAATCCACTGATTCGCAGTGGAGTCTTTGCCACCATGAACCAGGGTATTGATCGCGAGACAGCATCTCTCATTGCTACCGAGCTCGGCTTCACCGTCAAAGAGCCGGAACCCGATGAGACCGAGGTTGCACCAGAGGCGGCACCAGAGGCACTGCCGGCAGCTACGAAGACCGAATTCTTCAGCGAAGCTCCTGATGCAACGCTGATCTCACGCGCCCCAATCGTCACGGTGATGGGCCACGTTGACCACGGCAAGACGAGCCTGCTCGATGCACTGCGCAAAACAAGCGTTGCTGCGGGCGAACGTGGTGGTATCACCCAACATCTTGGAGCGAGCCAGGTGAAGCGTGGCGATCGCTCAATCCTGTTCCTTGATACCCCAGGACACGAGGCATTCACAGCGATGCGAGCCCGTGGCGCGCGCGTTACCGACATCGCCATCGTTGTAGTTGCCGCCGATGATGGTGTGATGCCACAGACAAAAGAGGCGATCAGCCATGCGCGCGCCGCCAACGTGCCGATCATTATCGCGCTCAATAAGGTCGATAAGCCAGATGCCAACCCAGATCGCGTCAAGACAGAGCTTGCAGAGTCGAACGTGGTGATTGAGGACTATGGTGGCGACGTGCCACTCGTGGCCGTATCGGCTCGAACCGGTGCAGGCCTTGAAGATCTCCTCGACATGGTCCTTCTCGTAGCAGATCTCGGCGACTACAAGGCCGATGCCGCGCGCCGTGCCGTCGGCACCGTGATTGAGGCCCAGCGCGACAAGGGGCGCGGTCCGATCGCCACAGTAATTGTGCAGACGGGCACCCTTCGCGTTGGCGACCACATGGTCGTCGGTGCCATCTCAGGGAAGGTTCGATCGCTTGAGTCAACCGACGGGGGACGCATCAAGTTGGCAGGTCCGTCGACCGCAGTTGTGGTGTCCGGCCTTCCTGAGGTCCCCGTCAGCGGTGAGATCTTCCGCATTGCGGCGGACGAGAAAGAGGCCCGATCCTGGTCTGAGGCCGCCGCCGACGCCACCAGCGCTGGGCGCGATAGCGGGAGCGCCACCATGGAGGACCTGTACAAGCGCATTCAGTCTGGGGCCGGCAAAGAGGTGCGCGTCATCTTGAAGTCAGATGTGGCTGGCTCACTCGGCGCTATCGAGCATCAGCTTGAGAAGATGCAGAGTGACGAGGTGCGCATCAATGTGCTCCTCTCTGCGGCCGGAGAGGTCACCGAGAACGACATCTTGCTCGCTTCGGCTTCGGATGCCATCGTGCTGGGCTTCACCACAACGCTTACCCCAGGTGCGCGCCGTATGGCCGAAACGAACAAGGTCGACGTTCGCCTCTACGAGATCATCTACGAGCTTGCCGACGATATGAAGGCTGCGCTCGAGGGGATGCTCGACCCTGAGAAGTCAGAGGTTGTTGAGGGGCGTGCCGAGGTGAAGCAGCTCTTCCCTGGAAAGGGCTTTGTCATCGCTGGCTCCATCATTCGCGAAGGCCGCGTCACTCGTGGCGCGAAGGTTCGCGTCGTGCGCGGCGGGAACCTTGTAGCCACTGACGTGATTGAATCCCTGCGCCGCTTTCGTGATGACGTCCGTGAAGTGAAAGAGGGCCAGGAGTGCGGCATCGGCCTCGGCGCTTCGGTCACGGTGCAAGAGGGCGACATCTTGGAGATCATCGGCGAGAAGTCGACGAGGCGGACCCTCTAAGCATGTCTGAGCGGATGCCCCGTGTCGACGAGCTCCTCCGTGAAGAGATCAGTGCCCATATCGGACGATCTCTCAGTGACCCTCGGCTCGGCTTCGTTACGGTTACCTCTGTCTCTACGTCGCCAGACCTTCGTCACGCCAAGGTATTCGTCAGCACGATCGGAAGTGAAGAGCAACGCATTGCCTCACTTGCAGCGCTCAAGAGTGCCGCATCGCACCTTCGCACCGTGATCGGCAAAGGGCTACGCATCCGGCGTGTTCCGGACCTTCACTTTGAACTTGATGAGGCGGGGGATCGCGGCGCACGCATTCAGCAACTGCTTGGAAGCATCGCCGACGGCGGGCTCCCACCAGAGACACTCTCGCCGCTTCCAGCTCCAACACGCACAGGGGTCGAAGAAAAGAGCCGAAGGAGCAAGGGATGAGCGAACAAGGGTCGGTGCACACAGCGGAGTACCTGCAGCGCGCTGATGCACTTCGAGCATCGGCTCTCGCTGCTGTGCCTGCCAATGTGTTGGAGGCACTTCGCGCAGCGAAGAGGCTCTGGGTTGTGCCGCACGAACGACCCGATGCCGATGCGCTCGGTGCAGCACTTGGGATCAAGGCAATCCTCGGGCAGCGCGGTGCTGAGGTGGCAGTGATCAGCGCCGACGCCCCACCGGCAGTCTACGACGTGATTCCGACCATTCGCGAGGTTGTCCTTGACGCACCTAGCTGGGTGCCAGATGCGATTGTGCTCGTTGATTGCGCTGATCCGAAGCGTGCCGGCCGTATTGGCGACCTGATCAATGCCCTCCCAGCTTCAACGCCACGCATCCTGATTGACCACCACGTTTCCAACGAGACAACCTGGCCGCTCGCTTGGGTTGATGCGCATGCAGCGGCAACCTGCGAAATGGTGAGCCTG
>RGBZ01000113.1 GCA_009919365.1 bacterium | reverse complement strand
GCGCAAAGGAGGCCTGACCATGGGACAGAAGGTTCACCCAGTAGGCTTCCGACTCGGCATCACCAAGACCTGGTCTGCCCAGTGGTACGCCGACAAGGACTACACGAAGCTCCTCCAGGAAGACCTGCGCATTCGCAAGTTGATCGACGTGAAGTTGGCTGCGGCCAGCATCTCGAAGGTTGAGATCGAGCGCGGCTTGAACTACGTCACCGTGACCGTCCACTCGGCCAAGCCGGGTGTGGTGATCGGCAAGGGTGGCGCAAACGTCGAAGTGCTCCGTGCTGCGATCGGTGAGATCAGCGCGGGCAAGGTGAAACTCGAGATCAAGGAGATCCGCCAGCCAGACCTCGACGCCTATCTCGTTGCCGCATCCATTGGCGCCCAGCTGGTCCGACGCATCGCCTTCCGCAAGGCGCTCAAGCAGGGGATCCAGCGTTCGATGAAGGCTGGCGCAAAGGGCGTGAAGATCATGGTCTCCGGTCGACTTGGTGGCGCTGAGATGAGCCGCACCGAGTGGGACCGCGACGGCCGACTACCGCTCCACACGCTGCGCGCAGATATTGATTTCTCCGTCTTCCACGCCACGACGACCTTCGGTCAGATCGGTGTGAAGGTCTGGATCTACCGTGGCGACGCTCCGGCCGACGTGCTGAAGCCGAAGCCGCTCTCTGAAAACGCAGGATCGGGGGCATAAGCATGTTGATGCCAAAGCGAGTCAAGTGGCGCAAGGTGCAGCGAGGCCGTATGTCTGGCCCTGCTAAGTCCGGTCGCACCGTGGCCTTCGGCGACTTCGGCATTGCCACGACCGAGCCAGCCTGGGTCACCGCTCGACAGATCGAAGCTGCCCGACGCGCAATGACGCGCCAGATCAATCGCGGCGGCAAGGTCTGGATCCGTATCTTCCCTGACAAGCCAATCACGAAGAAGCCTGCTGAAACTCGCATGGGTTCTGGTAAGGGCGCTCCAGACCAGTGGGTTGCCGTGGTTAAACCAGGGCGCATCCTCTTTGAGATCGCTGGCGTCACGCGACCAGAGGCCGTTGAGGCCTTCCGCCTCGCGGGTATGAAGCTCCCTGTGAGCACGGTCATTGTGGAGCGTTCGGCTGACCTCGGCCAGGTTGTCTTCGGCAAGAAGTTCCTACAGAAGGTCGCCCTCGGCGTTCCAACCACGGAAGAGGCCCCAGCAGCCGGTAGCGCTGCTCCAAAGGAGCCCGAGCTCGTGAAGCCAGTGAAGGCCGCTAAGGAGGGCGAGGCATGATTGAGATCGCTCAGGTCCGCAACATGACTGATGCTGAGTTGGTCCAGGCTATCGCTGACGCGAAGCGTGACCTTTGGCAGGCTCGATTCGAGCTGTCGACCCGCCAGCTGAAAGACACGAGTGTCGTGAACAAGACGCGCAAGACCATCGCGCGCCTGCTGATGGTCCTGGCCGAGCGCCAGGCCGCGCAGAAGGCATAGGGGGAGTTATGAGCGAGCAGCATCTAGGAAAGCGCAAGACACAGACCGGCCGTGTTGTCAGCGACAAGGGTGACAAGACGATCGTGATCTCTGTAGAGCGCCTCGCGCAACACCCTATCTACAAGCGCGTCATTCGTCGCACCGCCCGATTCATGGCACACGACGAGCTCAACGACGCCAAGGTCGGCGATCTGGTGACCGTCGAAGAGTCCCGACCACTCAGCGCCCGCAAGCGTTGGACGCTCGTCGAGGTTGTGAAGCGCGGCGAGTCACAGGAGGGGGCACTGTGATTCAGACCGGTACCCGTCTCCGCGTCGCTGACAACTCCGGCGCAAAGGTGATTGAATGCTTCCGTATCCTCGGCCGAGGTCGGGCAACCACCGCGTTCGTGGGCGACGTCATCGTCGCAGCAGTGAAGCAGGCGACGCCGAATGCTGGCGTCAAGAAGGGCGACGTCGTCAAGGCAGTCGTCGTGCGCACCGTGAAGGAGATCTCGCGACCTGATGGCAGCGTGATCCGCTTCGACGAGAATGCCGCCGTACTGATCGCCGCTGACGGCAACCCACGAGGCACCCGCATCTTTGGGCCAGTGGCGCGAGAGCTGCGCGATCGGGACTACATGAAGATCATTTCACTCGCGCCGGAGGTGCTCTAATGCGTTCGATGTACGAGACGACGACAGAGATTCGCGTGGGCGACACCGTTTCGGTGCTCAGCGGCAAGGATGCAGGAAAGCGGGGCAGCGTTGAGCGCCTCGTGGCGCCTGGCAAGGTTGTCGTGACCGGCCTGAACATCGCGAAGAAGCATCAGAAGCCACGTCAGAAGATGGCGAGCGGCTCACAGGCGCCAACGGTTGAGCCAGGCGGGATCATCGAGGTGGCGATGCCCCTCGACCTCGCCAAGGTGGCCGTGGTCTGCCCGAAGTGCGACCGACCAATTCGCCTGAAGGCAGGCCGAACCGCCGACGGCAAGAAGCAGCGGCTTTGCGGACGCTGCGGCACCGTCATCGGTGGCAAGAAGGAGGCTGCCAAGTGAGCGAGCTCAAGCAGCGCTATACGACTGAAGTGATTCCGGCCCTGAAGAGCGAGTTCGGCTACACGAACGCGATGCAAGTGCCACGCCTCGAGAAGATCGTGGTCAACATCGGCCTCGGCGAGGCCCTGACGAACGCCAAAGCGGTCGACGCAGCCGTCGGCGATCTCGCCCTGATCACCGGTCAGCGTGCAATTGTCACTAAGGCGAAGAAGTCCATCGCAACCTTCAAGGTTCGCGAGGGGAACCCAATCGGCGCGAAGGTCACCCTTCGTGGCGAGCGTATGTGGGACTTCCTGGAGCGACTGACTCGCGTCGCCCTGCCACGCATCCGTGACTTCCGCGGTGTGTCGGGTAAGTCCTTCGACGGCCGCGGCAACTACACCCTAGGCATGAAGGAGCAGCTCTCCTTCCCTGAGGTGGAGTTCGACAAAATCGACCGACTTCGAGGTCTCGAGGTCACAATCGTAACGACGGCAAAGAGCGACGAGGAGTCTAAGAAGCTCCTCGCCATGCTCGGCATGCCGTTCGCGAACTGAGGGGGCTGAGATGGCGAAGAAGTCGATGGTTCTAAAGTCGGCGGCACCGGCAAAGTTTTCAACGCGGAAGTACAGCCGTTGTGCCCTCTGTGGGCGCCCACGTGCATTCATCCGCCGATTCGGCCTCTGCCGAATCTGTTTCCGAGAGCGTGCCCTGGTCGGAATGATCCCGGGCGTCACGAAGTCGAGTTGGTGAGAATATGAACGTCAC
>RGBZ01000112.1 GCA_009919365.1 bacterium | reverse complement strand
GAGCGACGACGGGACGCACCTGCGGTGGATGCTCGAGAGCCACAACTTCTACACGGTGGAGCCGGACGAGGAAGTCGAGGTTGTAGACCTTCGTGACAACCTCGCGTGGGCGACCACGCGGGCGAAGTACGCCGACTGGACGCTGCCACCGCCGCCCGCAAAGCCGGTCACCCGCTACGACCACCCGTACCGCTGGTCGTCCGAGAGTCCCGCGTGCGCGACCTGTGGATCCGTCCACGTTCCCAACCTCGAGCCGCAGGGTGCATCGTGAAGAAGCCCGTTCCTCCCCTGGACATCGACGCGATCCGCATGCGCCTCGCGGCGTCCAACCCGTTTGGCGTGCCGCGCTGGGTGGCGTCCGATGTGGCGCATCTCCTTGCGGAGGTGGTGAAGCTGCGGGCAGAGGCCCGCGAACATCCCGAGCACCGCGACGGCATCGACCATCGGCGCATCGCGGATGAAGCGAGAGCGGAGGCCGAGAAGAAGATCAACGCCTTGCAGGCAGAGAACGCCGAACTCCGCGCAACGGTCGCGGAACTTCGCGCATGGCTTGCCGATGCGGCTCCGCTTGTCGTGGAACTGACGAGGGATCAAGCCAGGATCATCGGCTGGCTTCGCGGCTTCGCCTCCATGCCGTCGCGTGGCCCCGTGTCGCCGGTGCGCCGCACCGAGCAGCTCTTCGCAGCCTACGTCGCGGGCGTGATCGAGCGGGGAGAGCATCGCACGCCTGCTGGAGATGAAGCATGAGCATCGACCCGAAGGAGATCGCGGAGCTGCGCGCCCGCTGCGCTACGGAGCAGGAGGCAGGGTGGCAGACCTGCGCCTCGATCCGTATCGACACGCTGCTCGCGCTGCTGGACGAGGTCGAGCGCATGCGCGACCAGCGCGATGCGGCCCTCGACATGAGCGCATCCGAGGCGGACTATCAAAGGCTCGTCAAGGGAGAGAGGGATGCGGAGCGGGCCGCGGCAAGCGCGCTGCGGCTGGAGAACGAAGAGCTGCGCGAGAAGGTGCGTGCCTTCGAGGAGCAGGGTTCCGTCAAGATCGAGTCGCTTCTCGTCCCCCAAGATGTCGTGATGGATGCGGTGCGCGACCCGCGTCGTCAAAGAAAAGCCAAGACCCTCGCAGGCGATTGGCCGACGCATGCAGATCTGCTTCCCGAGGAGGAGGTAGACCCAGCCGTATACGTCGCGCGCGTTGCCATCGATGCTTTCAACAAGGCAGACCAAGAAATGCTAACGAGTCATCAGAGGTCGCGGGCAGCTCTCGAGTTCTTGCGGACGATTCGCAACATCAAGGGGCCGTTCGCCGTATTCGGCGCGGAGAACATGCTGTGGCCGCAGTACGGAACACCATCTGACTTTGCGTTCAAGATGGAAGAGAAGTGGACGCCCTGGGCCGCAGAACAGGCGTCTCGTCTCCTGTCCATGTACAAGCCATCCGACATGCCGCTGACATGGAGGCATTGGCAGAAGCTGGCCAAGGCCAAAAAGTAGCACGAAAGGCGCGAGACTACTCCGAGAGCAAACACAGACAGGAGGAAGACGGACATGGACAACAAGGAACTCATCGAGGCCACCGAGTGCCCGACGAACGTCGAGGAACTGGTCGCCTACATCGAGCAGCAGCGTCTCATCGTGAGCGAGGCGGGCACGGGCGAGAAGGGCTACGAAGCTGCCGCGGTGTTCGCCGCGCGCGTGGCCATCGCTGCGTTCAACCTCGCGGAGTGCGAGCAGGAACTGTCCGGCCACCAGGCGTCGTGGGCCTCGCTCGAGTTCCTCCGCGTCGTGCGCGACATCAAGGGGCCGTTCGCCATCCTCGAGGCCAAGAGGATGATGTGGCCGCAGTACGCCTCGCCCGTGGGGTACGCACGCGAGATGGAGACGAGCTGGTCACGATGGGCCGCGGAAGAGGCAAAGCGTTTGCTCTCCGAGGAGGGTGACGCGGTCGGCGCATCGGTGAGGGAGCATTGGCGCAAGCTCGCAGCCTTCGAGGAGGTGGAGCCATGAGCGGTGAGGGTTTCGATGTGGCGTGCCTCGTCTGCGGCGCACAGCCGGGAGAGGGGTGCATGGGCGAGGACGGGAAGCGGTGGCGGCTCGCCGGGATGCACATCGGGCGACTGACCGGGGGCAAGCCCCTGCTCGTCCGTCACACCGGCACGTTCAACGCCGATGGCGGGGCCATCCTCGAAGAAGTCAAAACCGAGGAAACGACGCCATGACGAGGGCATGGGACAACATGAAGTCTGCGTATCTCTGTACGCCCGATTCGCTCGAAGGCGCGGGCGTACTTCGACCTCACGGAGACAACATGAGCGCGTTGGAGCCGACCACGCCCTGCGTGGACAAGAACGGCGTGTACGTCACCAAGGGTATGACGGTGCGCTACACCATGACCGAGCACGCCCCTCCGCACGACAAGGTGACGCGCGAGGGCGTCACCACCTCTGATCCCACGTTCATCGTGAACGTGTGGGGAGAACAGTACTGGACGGTGAGCATCAAGGGTGATGGATGGGGCACCAAGTTCACCCGCGTCCATGAGATCGAAGCCGTCGTTGCGGAGCGGGTCGCGCTTGGGCCGTGGTTGTGGTGGCCTGCGCCCCCCAAGAACAGCCCGTCCCGACCACTCCCAGCACCGTGCGCTGGCAACCCGTGTCACCGCCGCGCACGGGCCTCCGCTGCTGGTTCACCCTCGAGGTTGGGCACGGTGTGTCCTACTGCGAACCCGATCCCTCTGCGACCCACGGAGCATCCCCATGAGGCTCGACCGCATCCTCGTCCTGGCAGGACGTATCGACCGTTGGCTTCACAAGCAGCCACCGTATCGCAGCAGGGTGACCGGAATGGTGACCTCCCTCCTCATCGTCGTCTCGCGCATCCAGCTCGCGGTCTACGTCGCGTGGCTCGCGATCACCGGCGACAAGACGTTCTTCCAGCGGTGGGAGGCGCGGCACCCGCAGGGAGCGGAGCGGTACATGCGCGACCACGCGGACGCAAAGGAGCTTTGGCGATACCGCGAGGCTCTCGCGGGTGAGACGGGCAGCAT
Source organism: bacterium (assembly GCA_009919365.1). Next base: position 193 of record RGBZ01000112.1, on the reverse strand, counting down.
GCGCGAGGCCATCAAGCAGCTCGGTGCGCTCCGCATCAAGGTGAAGGAGCAGGCCAGGACGATCAAGAACATGCAGGAGATCGCCACGCTGCGAAACCGGCAGATGGAGGCGATGCACATGGTGTGGTGCAACGGCGGGTGCGCCGGTGGCGTGGGCGACCGCGAGAACCTCACCCGTGACAAGGTCGTGGAG
>RGBZ01000111.1 GCA_009919365.1 bacterium | reverse complement strand
AACGGGAGATTCAGGCAGACCTTGATGACGAGTTGAATGAAGAGGAGCAGCTCGCCATCGACGAAGCTGTTGCCGCAAGCGATGACGACACCCTTGTGCCACGTGGGCGCGGCTCCTTCCCCCTTGTCCCCCTGCGCGAAATCGTCATCTTCCCTGAGATGGTTGCGCCACTCAAGGTTGGCCGCGACAAGAGCGTTGCAGCGATTCGCGCCGCAGCCGCCGCTGGCGGCTGGATTGCGCTGGTCACCCAGCGAGAGCCCGAGCAGGAGGAGATCACCTCGGTTGACCAGCTGCATGCGATGGGCACGCTCGCCAAGATCGCCCAGGTGGTGAATCTCCCCGACGGCACACTGCGCGCCGTTGTACAGGGGCAGCGTCGCCTCAAGGTGAAGTCGCTCGACACCACGGGCGCCGCACTCATGCTGAAGGGCACCATCGTCGAGACCCCAGAGGTCACTGGCGTTGAGGTCGAAGCGCTGATGCGCAGCGTTCAGGCGCAGGTTGAAACGTATGTCACCTCTGGCGCGCCGGTACCACCTGAGGCAGCCGTTGCGGCGAAGAACATCAGTGATCCGGGCCTGCTCGCCGACATGACGGCGTACACCCCAGACATGACGACCGAGCAGCGCCAGGAGCTGCTCGAGACGATCGACGTGGTTGCGCGACTGAAGTACGTCGCATCGTTCTTGTCACGGCAGATCGAGATCCTTGAGATCAAGGGGAAGATTCAATCTGACGTGCGCTCCGAGATGGATAAGAGCCAGCGCGAATACTTCTTGCGCGAACAGCTCAAGGCGATTCAGCGCGAGCTTGGCGAAGAGGATCCCCAGCAGGCGGAGGCGAATGAGTTGCGCGAGAAGGTGGAAGCCTCTGGCATGCCGGAGGAGATCAAGTCGCGCGCGCTCAAGGAGCTCGATCGCATGAGCCGCATCCCGTCTGCCTCTCCTGAGGTTGGCGTGATTCGTACGTACGTTGATTGGTTGATCTCGATGCCGTGGAACGTTGCCACCGAAGATCGAATTGAGATCAAGGAGGCGGCCAAGGTGCTCGCCGACGATCACTACGGTCTCGAGAAGGTGAAGGAGCGCATCATCGAGTACCTCGCGGTGCGCAAGCTCGCCCCACAGGTGAAGAGCCCGATCCTCTGCTTCGCCGGCCCTCCAGGCGTTGGCAAGACTTCACTCGGTAAGTCGATCGCTCGCGCAATGGGCCGCAAGTTTGTGCGCATGAGCCTTGGTGGCTTGCACGATGAGGCGGAGATTCGCGGGCACCGTCGCACGTATATTGGCGCGCTCCCCGGCCGCATTGTGCAGGGGATCAAGCAGGCGGGAACAAAGAACCCCGTCTTCATGCTTGATGAGATTGACAAGCTGGGTGCGGACTTCCGCGGCGATCCGTCGTCGGCACTGCTGGAAGTGCTCGACCCTGAGCAGAACGCCACCTTCCAGGACAACTACCTCGAGGTGGAGTTCGATCTTTCGCAGGTGCTCTTCGTTGCCACCGCGAATCAGCTCGACACGATTCCTGCACCGCTGCGCGACCGCATGGAGATCATCCAGATTCCTGGATACACCGAGGCGGAGAAGGTACAAATCGCGAAGCGCTACATCCTGCCAAAGCAGCGTGAGAATCACGGCCTGACCGAGGCACAGGCGGTTGTTCCCGACGACACGTTGGTGCACCTGATTCGGCACTACACGCGTGAAGCTGGCGTGCGCAATGCGGAGCGAGAGATCGCCACCGTCATGCGCAAGTTGGCACGCGCCGTTGCTGAGAAGAAGGGGCGCAAGCCAGAGGTTGACGCTAAGCGTCTGGCCACCTGGCTCGGACCGGAGCGACATGAGTACGGCGAGATGGACAACGATGACCAGGTCGGCTCAGCGACCGGCCTCGTCGTGACACCTGTTGGCGGCGATGTCGTGACGGTTGAGGTTGGTGTCATGGAGGGTCGCGAGGAGCTGATTCTCACCGGCCAACTCGGTGACGTCATGAAGGAGTCGGCGCGCGCCGCCCTCACCTGGATCAAGGCGCACGGAGCGGAACTGGGCATCGCGCCAGAGCGCTTCGAGAAATCTGGCCTGCACATTCACGTGCCAGCCGGCGCGATTCCGAAGGATGGTCCTTCGGCGGGCGTGACGATGGCGACGGCGATCGTGTCGGCGCTCACCGGCATCCCGGTGCGTAAAGAGGTGGCGATGACTGGCGAGATCACCCTGCGCGGCCGTGTGCTGCCGATCGGTGGTCTCAAGAGCAAGGCGCTAGCAGCACACGCTTCGGGTGCGCGTGTAGTGCTGATTCCAAAGAAGAACGAGAAGGACCTACCGGAGATCCCTGAGGAGATCCGCAAGTCGCTGAAGATCATCCCGGTGGAGACGATCGGCCAGGTGCTCGAGCACGCGCTGCGCCGCAAGCCGAAGCCGCTCCCAGAGAACCACGGCACGCCGCGTCCGCCGCGGATCCCCGTGCGCGCGCATGGCGCAACGGGCCGGCCGAGCTGATCCGTCGCGTTGATTAACCGACTCGCTGATCGTATCGAGGAGGCGCTCCGTCGCGATGCGACGGGGCGTCTCCCCGCACTCCCCATTCCGCTCCCAGAGGCACTCACGCCGCTCCGACTACCAAGCCTTGAGCCCGACTACCAAGCCTTGAGCCTGTCGACCTCAATCCACCTGCGAGCAGCAACCCCCGCATTGCGGTGGTGACTGCCCTGCTGGTGCCACCTGTGGCGCTTGGGAGCTGCAGCCCGACCGGTGGTGGTGAGAGCGTTGATCCGCACCCGTTCGACTGCCAGGTGCTGCTGATTCGTCGCGCGGAGCACGGGCGGCATGGCGGGCAGATCGCCCTCCCAGGCGGCAAGGTTGAGGGGAACGAAACCCCAGAAGAGACGGCGATCCGCGAGCTCCACGAAGAGCTCGGCTTTCACGCCGCCGATCCCGAGCATGAGATCCGATTCGTTGGATCACTCGATGCTGCATATGTTCCGGCGAGCAACTTCCTCGTGAAGGTGCTGGTTGCCGTCGCACCACAGACGCCACACATCACGCCCGACCCACGTGAGGTTGCTGAGACGCTCGGCGCTGAGCTTGGCCTCTTCGATCCGCGACACGAGGTACATGTCATTGATGCAGAGGAGCAGGGCCAACTGCTCCGCTACGGCGTGATTCCTGTTCCAGGCGAACGTCGTGTGTGGGGCCTTACTGCGCGGCTTCTCTGCGAGCTGGCCTCGCGACTTGCGCAGGCCTAGCGCGCGCTACGCGACGGACTAGGAGC
>RGBZ01000012.1 GCA_009919365.1 bacterium | reverse complement strand
TGCGCTGCTGGCTGGAACCCACGGCTGGCGAAATCGTCTGGTGTCACTTCCTCGACAACATTCACCCCAAACCCAAACCACGCCCTGGCCTCATTGTTTCGACCAAGGTAGATGACGACGGCAGGATCTTCGTAAGGGTGGCGTATGGGACGAGCCAAAAGACGGATCGCCTCTACAGTGGGGAATTCAGGATCTCAAAGAACGAGCACGCTGCTGCCTATGCCAGTGCCGGTTTGAGCTACGACACCAAGTTCGATATGAAAAACCTGCTTGAACTTCCGTTCAACGACGTTTACTTCTCGGTCCCACCCCGGGCACCGCACGGCCAAATTCCAAAGCTCGGAACCTTGCATCCAAGCATGGTCCGGATTGCGGCCGCCGCTTTTGCGGCAACTCGCAAATAGATGATGCGATGACCTGAGTGTTCCACACCTAACCGGGCAGCGATTCCACGACAACCTGGACACCTTTAAGGCATACGTGGGGTCAATCCTTGATCGAGCAACAATCCCCGCCGCCTTTGGCTTCGGACGTCATTGGCTCCACGTATCCAACCTGTCGCGCGTGGAAATCAGTGGCGGTCTAGGAGTGGCTCTCGCGCTTCCCGGGCTTCAACGAAAAGCCGGACCGGAAAACCAACTCGTCCGAAGGCGCGGGTGCGCGAAAAGCCCAGCATTTTCAACACAATTATTCGCTGAGGCATATCAGCCCTTGAGCTCGAGCCGTTCCAGAAAGCCGTCGACCAGGCCGGGCGGGGCCTTCACGACGTGCTCGGTGGCGGGGAATCTGCCCGAATGCACGTCTGCGATGAACTCCTTGAACGCCGCAACGCGTTCGGCCTGCAACTCCTGCTTCAGCCTGAAGAAGTCACGGTACTGCTTGGTGTGGCGCGGGTAGGGCGGACCATTGTTGCCAAGGATATCGTCGGCGAACAGGAACTGGATGTCGCCGCCACCGCCTGCGCCGATCGACGAGGTAAGGAGCGTGGTGCGCCTGCTGATCTCGAGCAGTAATTCAGCGGGGATCACCTCGACCTCGACCGCCCAGGCCCCAGCGGCCTCGAGCTTCTTGATCTCTTGATACACCCACAGCGCCTCGTCGACCGTCTTGCCCACCGCACGCAGTCCGCCGGTCCATGTGCTGCGACGGGGTACCAGCCCGGCATGCCCTTCGATGGGAATGCCGGCCTCGCTCGCAGCGGCCACAAAACGCGGTGACCACTGGCACATGATGCCGTCAGCACCGATTTCCATCGCTTGGTAGCCGATGCGTACGGCCTCGTCCGCTGTGGCCGCGGCTACTAGCGGCACCGAGAACGACATGAAGGTGTTGGGCGCGGCGCGGCGCACCGCCGCAGCCAGATCGGGACGCTTCGGGTCGAAGCGCACCTTCATGGTGTCGATGCCTGCCGCCTCCGCGGCGGCGGCTTCTTCGGGCGTGAAGGCCAGGGTCTCGGTCAATATCCGCTTGCCCTTCTGGTCGCGCAGATCCTTAACGGTGTAGTTGCGGGTGCCATAGGCTCCGCCGAGGGTCATGACGCGCTTTAGTCCGCGTTGCGCCGCATCTCGCGCTGGAATGCCACCGTCCCCGGTTGCGTGGGTTGCCATCTTAAGTTTCTCCTTGTTGCGAATCAATAATAGGACTTAAACGCCGCCTCCAGGCTTAAGGTTGCTCACCCCCAAACAGCGAAACGCTCCAGATGTTCGTCCGAGTCGCGAAAGTGCTGCGTGATGACGGTCAAGCGGTGGAAGGTTTACTAATACGCGAAAGGACTTCCGGCTTCTCGACATTAGCCATGGGCGCAAAGATTGGCATGCCGGAATGTCAATCTCAAACCTCCTCAAGAAGGAGAAATCCTATGACTAAGATTACCCGAGACGGTTTGTATCTGGCTAAAAATGTCATATGAGTCCATGCCGAAAATGCTGCCGGTTAAGTGGTTCCCAATTGCGCTTTGAAACTTGAGAAGTTATTGCCCTGATGCCTTCAATTGCCCGCAGGCTGTGTGATTGAAGCGTAAGCAAATATCGGCCCAACCAATGGCGCAGCCGACTAATCAACAGTGGATTTTAAAGTCCTTGGTGCCATCCCGTCATCGACCCACCCCGCTTCGCATGCCGACAAAGGGGCACGTGGGGCGCCACGGGCCCGTTTGCGTGCTTAGTCCGACTCAGCCGCGTGCGAAATGCTCGAGCAAAAGCGCGGCCAGCTCTGTCGGCTTCTCTTCAGGAATAAAATGTCCGCAGTCCGCAATCACTGCGCTGGTCACGTTGCTGGCCACCTCGCGCAACGCCGCTGCGGGCTCATCTCCGCGACCGCGTGCTTCGGAGCGTCCGCCACCTACGCCCAGCACTGGCATGGGCAAGCGCAATCCGGCCGCAACCAGGGCTCGATTATCCTCCGCATCCCGCTGCATGTTGCGATAGAGCGCAAAGCCGGCGCGCAGAGCGCCCGGCTGGGTGTAGGTGCGCAAGTACTCGTCGATGTCGTCCGAGCCGATCGCGCCCCGCTGCCACGAGAAGGCCTCGTAGAACCAACCCAGGTACTCGCGTTCGCGGCCATGCACCAGCGCCTCGGGCAGGTCAGGCGTCATGTGGAAGGCATGGTGCCAACGCCTGCCGCCCTGGGAGAAGTCCGGTCCGATGCCCGGCGGGGTCACGTCTAGCAGTGCCAGCGTGCGGATCGCCTCGGGATGCCGGGATGTAAGTGCAAAGGCGACCGGTCCACCCCAGTCATGGCCGACCAAGTGCCACTGCTTCAGACCGAGAGAGCCCGACAACAGTTCCCACAGGTCGGCGGCAAGCGTCTTCTTGTCGTAGCCGTCCGCGGGTCGCGAACTGTCCCCCAGACCGCGCAGGTCGGGCGCGATGACCCGATAGCAGGAGGCCAGCAAGGGGATCACATGGCGCCATTCAAACCATGTGGACGGCCAGCCATGGACCAGCACTACGGGATCGCCTAACCCGGCGGTGACGTAATGCAGGGCGACCTTGGAGAGTCTGGCATTGTGATGTTTGATTTCCATGATTCAGCGCACCTTCAGAAATGGCACGTTTTATTATCGCAGTCGGACCGCCAAGGCTCACCTAGCGTACAGGCACAATGCGCCCTCCGCCCGGGTGGCCGGTGGTGCACCTCGGCCGCCCCATGCGTGCCAGTCGCCGACCGCAAGTGGCGCATCGGGTTCGAAGCGCAGGCCGATGGCGAGCTTGCCCGTCATGAACAGGTCCTGCACTGCGGCAAACGCCGGATGCTTGACGCCGACGTCGATCACCCAGGCAAGCGGCATTCCGTCGGCAAGCAGGCTGCGCTGAAACTCTGTGAGGCGGGCATCGCGGACCCCGGAAAGCGTTAGGCCGGCAGCGATCGCAAAAGCCGCTACGGCGCCGGCTGCCTCGCCGATATTCCATTCGACAGGGTGAAGTCGGTAGGAACCGTTGGTGATATGGGTAGTGCCGATGTTTTTACAGCCTGCGATCAGGTTGCAGGTGCGTACGGGCAATAATGCGCCCAGCGGAATCTGGAACGGCCGGGTCCGACAGCTAATGCCGACATCCTCGGGTCCGGCGCGATGGATGTCGATCGGGTACCAGCCAATGCCGACCGAATCGTCAAAATGCGCTGCCCGCGGCCCAGCCTGGAAGTGCGCCGACACTTCCTCTTCGACCACCGTCTTATGCGCAACGATTCGCCGTGATTCGCGGATGTACGGAAACTTCGACAGACCGTCGGCGGTACCCATCAGGTCGGGGCGCAGTCGGAGTTCCGGCGCGCCGCGGCTACAGGCCTCAACCGGCGCTTCGGTTTGAAGCCAAAGCAGGAACCCCAGGCTAACCCGCTTGGCGTCCTGCAGAGCCGCCGCCACTTCCCCCGCAGGCCGATCAATGATGCTCCGGTCACGGTAGTCATTGCTGGGCCAATTGATCATAGCCAGGTCATAGGGCACCTGCGTGCCGAACTGGCTGGCCGCGAGTAACCGGCGATAGGTCCACAGCCCGCCCTTTGTGCCGGGCATGCGCTCAAACAGCTTGTATTCAAGCCAGCCACTATCCTCTCCGTAGATTTCGCCGCCATGCACCTCGATGGTTAGGCTGTAGGGCTGAGCATCGCGGTAGTGCACGTATCTGTGCGGCGCAGGAATGACATGGTTCTCTCCGTCCGGTCGACGCTCTGCGACGAATGGATAGGTGAAGCTTTGCACGCAATGAGGTTTGGGGGCCTGCGGTTGCGCGTGAGTTTCGCCTGTCTGAGCCACGCTCTCCGCGCCGACGCGGTAGTCGACACCTGCCAACGGCAGCAAGTCGCCCAATTCGGTTGCGTCAATCACCATCGCGGCGCGAAAGCTGATCAGGTGGCCCACTTCAAGATCCAGGGCGGTGAGCGACCTTATCTGGCCCTCTTCTGCGTCAGCAGCCACCGTCTTGGTCCGGAAAAAAATGCTCAACATACCGCTTGCCACGAAAGGTGCGAGCATGTCGTACATATAGCGGGACGCGACCGCCGGCTCGAAAGCCAAGCGTGTGACCCAGCACGCGCCGGGATTGAATGCGGGATCCTTTCCAGCCGCGCCTGCACACGTGCGATAGTGATCGCGCAGCCGGTCGCGCAACCCGTAGTAGCTCGCGGTTCCACCGAATGACTCGATGTAATCATGCTCGTCTAGGGCAGAGTTGCCCTGCGCGCTCAGTTGCCCACCCAACCAGTCTGTTTCCTCAATGAGGCAGGTGCGACGTCCCCTCCTCGCGGCTGCCAGCGCCGCGGCCACGCCGCCGGTGCCGCCGCCGGCTACGAGCACCTCGCAATCTATCTCTCGATCGGCCGGGCGGTCCGGCACCCTCACCAGGGCGTTTGCCGCATCCCCGTCTGGGGGAACGCTCATCACATCGACCAGTTCGTCGAGGCGTCTTTCCATAGCGGTCCGGGGAGGGCTATCGCGTCATAGTGCTGGGAAGCCAAAGCGCGATCTGCGGGAATGCGATCACTAGGCCGAGCGAAACGATTTGCAGTGCCATGTAGGGCCATATGGAGCCGAAGATGTCGCCCAGCGTGATGTCGGGTGGGACCACTCCTTTCAGGTAGAACGCAGCCGGACCGAATGGCGGCGATATGTAGGAGATCTGCATGTTCATGCAGAACAGTACGCCTAGCCATACCAGGTCGAACCCGAGCTTGGAGGCCACCGGCACGAAGATCGGCGCGGTCAGGAGCAGGATGCCGATCCAGTCGATGAAACACCCCAGGATGATCCAGATGATCATCATAATGATGATCACGCCCATCGGCCCGACCGGCAGTCCAGCCATCGCATCCTGTATCAGCTTGGTGCCACCGGCCAGCGTGTAGACGCCGATCAGTGCCGAGGAGCCGAAGAACAGCCAATAGAGCATCGCGGTGACCTTGGTGGTGTTGCCAACCGCTATGCGGAGCCCTTCCCAGGTAAGCTTGCGATTGATCGTCGCCGCAACCAGAGCGCCGATCACGCCCACCCCAGCGGCTTCAGTGGGCGTAGCCCAACCCATGTAGAGGGTGCCCAGCACGCTGAACGCCACTAGAGCTGGGAGGATCAGCTCCTTGAGCAGCGCGAGTTTCTCGCCTAGAGTCATCGCCAGCTCATCGGCAGAGGCCGGCGGCGCAATTTCCGGCTGCAGCTGACAGCGTACGATGATGTAGACGATGTACATGCCGGCCAGCATTAGCCCCGGGATCACCCCCGCTATGTAGAGCTGGCCGATCGAGACGCCCGCGGTCAGGCCAAACATGATGAACACCACGCTGGGCGGTATCAGCGTGGCTAGGCCACCGCCAGCGCAGATGCATCCCAATGCCAGCTCCTTCTTGTATTTCCTTTCAAGCATGGCGGGCAGCGCGACCACGCCCATGGTGACGATTTCCGCGCCGATCACGCCGACCATTGCGGCCATAAGCGCGCACGAGATGATCACTGCCACCGCTAAGCCGCCGCGGATGCGTCCAGCCCATACGTGCACCGCGCGGAAAATCGCCTCGGCGATGCCGGCTCGCTCTAAAATACAGGCCATGAAAATGAACAGCGGCACCGAGACCAGCACGTAGTTGCTCAACAGTGTGAACATGCGGCTGACGATCAGGTTCAAGCCAGGCATGCCGAACAGCACCACCGCGAATACCACCGCCACTGCGCCGGTGGCGAAGGCCAGCGGCAGACCGGTGAGAAGCGTCACGGCGAAAACCGTCACGAATAGGAGACTCAGAAGTTCTATGCTCATCTGTCATCAACCCCGCGCACCCAGCCGAGGTCACGCAACTGGTTAGCGATGCCCTGCAGCAGGAGTAGCAAGCCCGCAAGGGGGATGGCGATCTTGACCGGCCAGATAGGAGGATTCCACGGTGTGCCGGTGGTCTCGCCGATCTGGTACGAGTTCCACGCGTCGTTGCCTCCGGCCCAGATCAGCGTGAGCACATAGGCTAGGAAGAACACGAACGTGAACGCGTCGAGTCGGCTGCGGGTACGTGCCGACAGTTTTTCGTAGATGACGTCAATGCGCACATGGCGACGGTGCAGGAGCGCATAGCCGCCAGCAAGTAGGTAGGCCATCGCGGACAAGTAGATTGTGGTTTCGTTGCCCCACGGGGTCGGCGCGCCGAACGCCGTACGTGCAACCACCTCGTAGAGCACTGTCGCGGTCACGGCGATGATCGAAAACCCCCAGAACAGCCCGGCCCTTTCATTAACGCGATCGATCAGATCGCAAGAGCGCCCTAGCAGGCCTTTAAGGGGTCTTTGGGCGGCGCCGCCTGAATGCCGCGCCGATGAAGTCATGCAACAAGCCCGAGGTCCTTCAGCCAGGCAAGCTGAGAGTCGTAGGCACGTTTTGCCAGCGGACCTTTCTTGGACCAGTCTTCCCAAGTCTTGTGCGCAAGGTCCCGGATCTTGCCCTGCTCTGCGTCGTCCCAGACGATGCGGTTGACGCCCTTCTTCTTCAGGTCGATCAGCACGCGCACGTCATCGACGGCGACGCGTTGGATTTGGTCCCAGGTCCATTCGCGCACCGCGGTCGAAACCGTTAACTTGACGTCTTCGGGCAGCGCTTTCCACGCGGCCATGTTGACACTAAACTCCTGTACCGGCATCGAATGGCCGACAATGACGGGGAACTTGGCGACTTCATGGAAGCCCATGCGCTGGTTCATCGAGATGGTGGCCCAGTCGGCAGCATCGACCACCCCCTTGTCGAGCGCCGAATAGACTTCGCCGCCAGGCAGCACCACGATAGAGGCTCCGAGCTTGGTAAGGACCTCCGCGGTCATGCCCTGCGGGGAGCGGATCTTCACGCCCTTGAAGTCGGCCATGTTGCGGATCGGCTTCTTGGCGACGATCGCTTCGACGCCCCACCAGCTCACGCCAACCGGATACACGTTGAATTTTGCGTAGGCCTCCCGCAACATGTCTAAGCCGCCCTTTTGGTAGTACCAGGCCTCCGCCTGCCAGGGGTGGGTGTAGCCGAACACGAAGTCGCTAATAACCGCCAGCCCCGGGTCCTTGCCCGAGAAGTAGCCGGGCCAGGAGGAGTGACCCTGTAGGACGCCGGCAGACACTGCATCGAGCGTCTCGAACGGGCCAGTCACTGCGCCAGCCGCGAACGGTGTAATTTCCAGCTTGCCGGAGCAGAGCTTGTTGATGCGGCCGCACAAATCCTCAAACACCTTGTAGGTTAGCTCGGCCGAACTCCACATCGATTGCATTTTCCACTTGACCGGCTGCTGTGCCGCGACCACTGCCGGTGCACCGGCGACCCCCGCCCCAGCTCCGGCAACGCCTGCTGTGCGTATAAACCCGCGTCTGTCCATTGAAGTCTCCTTGGATTGGCGTGTCCCAGGGGTTTGGTGGACACCTGACCTTTTGCGGTTTGTGAAAGTCACACGAATTATGATATTAGTACCATATCAGCGTGTCAAGCAGATCTAAATGTTCGTCGCCTTGCGGGGATCATGCATTATCGGGGTGACATGATGCCCCGCGACAGCTGAATCTTTACGCAAACGTCCGCATGGCCACCAGAAAAACAAGCGAATCCCAGATCCGTTTACCCGAGACCAAGAGCAGCCTCTCAGAGCAGGCCTTTAACCGGCTCGAGGAAATGATCGTGACACTGCGGTTGCCGCCCGGAAGCCTCTGGTCAGAGGCGACCCTGAGCGAGACCCTCGGAATCGGCCGAACCCCGGTTCGAGAGGCGGTTCAGCGCCTCGCCGAGGACCACCTCGTGGTGATTTTGAAGCGCCACGGCATTCGCATCGCCGAGATCAACGACCCGGAGCAGTTGCTGGTGCTCGAGACCCGTCGTGAACTCGAACGGCTCATCGCCACCCGTGCCGCGCGGCGAGCGTCGAGCGCGGATCGCCAGTCGCTTGCCGGCATGGCAAGGGCACTGCTGGCCGCGGGGCGCGCTGGCGATGTCACCGAGATGCTGCGCCACTACTTCGTTGCGAAGAAGTTCCTGGCGCACTGTGCTGGCAACCGGTTTTCCGAACAAGCGATCGCGCCGCTCCACACGCTCTCGCGGCGTTTCTACTTCATGCACCATCGCGAGCTGAATGACCTTTCTGTTGTCGCCCAACTTCATTCGGACCTGCTCGGCGCGGTTGCCGCCGGCGACGAGCGCGAGGCCGGCGCAGCGAGCGATCGTCAGGTCGACTACGCCGAGGCATTCACCAAGCGCGTCATCACACGGGGATTCTGAACCATCGTGATGACTGGCAGACGCAGTTTGGCTTGTTTTGATTCTATTGATATGTTAGTAATATAGTCAAATCGGAGTTAACATCCGCATCGTCGTGTATGCATCACCAGTTCGGAGAGCGAGGAGCGCCATGCGTTTAACCCCCCAGCAGGTAGGCGACTACCATCGAAACGGTTATGTCTTCCCAGTCCGCGTGTTGAGCGCCGATGATGCGAGCCACTACCGTCGCCGCCTTGAATCACACGAGGCGCAGGCCGGTAAACCGCTGCAAGGCAATTTCCGCCACAAGACCCACCTGCTGTTCACCTGGGCCGACGAACTCGTCCATCATCCCGCGATTCTTGACGCGGTAGAGGATGTGATCGGCCCGGACATCTTGTGCTGGACAACCAATTTCTTTATCAAGGAAGCCTCCAGTCCGGGCTTCGTCTCTTGGCACCAAGATTCTACCTACTGGGGGCTGGACCCCGACGACGTCATCACCGCTTGGGTGGCCTTTACCGAAGTCACGCCTGACAACGGCTGCATGCAGTTCATCCCGGGGTCGCATAAGGTCGAGCAGTTGCCGCATGTGGACACCTTCCACCGCGACAACCTGCTCTCGCGCGGCCAGGAAATCGCGGTGGAGGTCGACAAGTCCAGCGCAGTCGGCATCCCCCTGAAGGCCGGAGAGATGTCGTTGCATCACATCAAGCTGGTTCACGGCTCGGATGCCAATCGCACACTCGACCGGCGTATCGGCCTGGCGATCCGCTACATCCCCACTTACGTGCGGCAGACCAAGGTGCGGGATAGCGCCATGCTCGTGCGCGGGTCGGACAACTATCACCATTTCGATTACGAGCCGCGCCCGGTGGCCGACCTGGACGATGCAGCGCTGGCGGCACACCAAGAGTCGGTTAACCGCCAGGTCAAGGCGCTCTACTCGGGCACCGACAAGCAGGCGTTTCGCGCCTGAACAGTGCCCCGCAGCCGCACAAGTCAAACAGGAGGCTCGCATGACCCCAGAACAGATCCTCGCCATTCCGCCGCGCGTGCTCACTCAGGCGCAGCGCGAAGCCTACTTCAACGACGGCTATATCCTGCTGCCAGCCATAATCGGCGACGAGTGGGTGGAGCGCCTACGAGCTGCGACAGAGGAACTGGTGGAACGCAGCCGAAAGGTCAGCGTCTCCGACCGAGTATTTGACCTCGAGCCCGACCACCGCCCTGATGCCCCGCGTCTGCGCCGCGTCAGCAACCCTGTCGAGCAGCACCCGGTATTCTGGGAGTACGTCAACGAATCGGTGCTGCCCGATGCCGTGGCCGACCTGGTCGGGCCAGACGTGAAGTTCCACCACTCCAAGCTAAACTTTAAATGGAAGCAGGGCGGCGAGGAGGTTAAGTGGCATTACGACATCTCGTTCTGGCCGCACACCAACTACTCGCCGCTCACGGTGGGAACTTACATATACGAGTGCGGCATGGAGCAGGGCCCACTGGGCGTCATCCCACGAAGCCACGAGATTGAGCCAATGCCCACCCAGTACGACGTCAGCGGCAAATGGGTGGGCTGCCTTTCGGAGGCCGACGTTGCGCGGCTCTGTACCTCCCGCGCGGTGTACCTAACCGGGCCTGCCGGTTCGCTCACCTTGCACAATTGCCGCACCGTCCACGGCTCGCCGCGCAACGACTCCGACCTCGGCCGGCCGCTTCTACTTTATACGCTCAGCTCGGCAGACGCCTTCCCTTACACCGGTAATCCCATAAAGTCCAGCTACGATCAATCCATTATCCGCGGCAAGCCCGCGGTCTATGCTCACCACGACCCGCGACCCTGCCTGATGCCGCCCGACTGGTCGCGCGGCTACACTTCGATCTTCTCACTGCAGCAGCAGGAGAACGAGGCCGTAGCGCGTGGCGCTATAGACACCGCGGTCATCTAAGGCTAGTCGGGACCGGCATAATCCAGTGCGCAAAGTGCGCGGCATTTTGCAAACGCCATTATCTTGCGCACCTATCCATAGCCTGAAGATGCGCCTCGATCCTCGGCATAACAGATAGCGCGCTGCATGGAACGGCAATGCGCAGGGGTTCGCAGGGGGCCCAAGGCGGCTTGACGGCTTGGTAACAATGGGGGCACGCAACTGCCCTCACTTCCTCAAACCGAGGCGGTGTCGTTGTGGGGCGACTCTCTTACCGTCGCCCAGACTAGCGATCTATCATGAGTTTGTACCGAGGACTCGCATCATCGATCTGGCTTATTGCCGAGGGAGAAACATGGAATCACAATTCCGATCAAATATTTGGAATATTGTCTGATTTGAACGTCTGAACGACAGTCCTCCCCAATGCTGTTCTGCAACGCAGCCCGGAACCAACCCGGAATGGCGTGTTGGTCGGCGGTCTTGCACAAAAGAAGGCTCACCTGCATCGTTGTCATGCCCAAGCGCATATTCAGGATGGCGATCCTGCCCATTGCCTCCACCTAGTCGGCGGCGCGACGAGGGGCAATGCTCAGCAGTAGCGACTGGGCCACTATCGCTAGGTTCTGAAGGTATGTCGGGGTTTCGACAGTGGGCAGAGGTGCCGACAAACCTTCGCGCAGGAACACCTCATTAAGAGCGTGGCGCACACTTGATTCAGGGCGCTGAAGCACCCACTCGGCCTCGGTCAGGTGCCGCAGTGTCATTCGCCTGATCTTACGCAACGGGTTTGCGGGGTGCGCAACGAGACACACCTCGTCACTGTAAAGCGGCAGGATTGATAAACCTTCGGCCTTGAGGCCAAGCGGCGGGCCATCGGCTGGCAGGCGTCCTATCACTGCATCAAGTTCCCCAGCCTGCAACTGCACTAGTAACTGCTGCGATGAACCCTCCTTAACCTTAAGGGCGCGGCAGCGCGAAAGCGCGCTATGGTATGGGGTAGATAGGTGACAAAGGCCTGCGGCACCGCTCCAACACGCAGCACCAAGTCGCTTCCCTGCGCTAACCCCTCCAGGGCAGCGGCAAAGTCGCCAAATTCACGCTTCAATGTTCGCATCTTGTCAAGTAAGCGCAGCATCTCGCAGGCGGGGGTCATACCGCTTCGACTCCGGATGAACAGGGCCAAGCCCAGCAGTCTCTCAAGGTCATTGAGCATGCCAGTGGCTGCGGGCTGGCTGATGCTCAAGAGCTTGGCAGCCTTGTGCAAGGTGCCGTGTTCCACAAGGTAGTCGACCAGCATTACATGGCGCAGTTTGAGATGTGACAAAGACGCAGCAATTGGGGTCGGCAAGATAAGCGTAGATTATTCAACAACCTAAAAAATCGAAGATACGCCTTTCATCCATCGTGCTAAAGTCGAATCAAATTCAACATTGGTGTGCTTGCCCAGAGAGGACGACATTGCATGTGGTGGAGTAGGGGCAAAAGCGCGCTAAGTTGGCGCCGGACCACAATGGTGGCCCTTTTCGGCTGGCTGGGCATGCCGGCCCACGCGGCTTGGCCCGACGAGCAGGTGATTCGGATCATTGTGCCGCAGGCCGCCGGTGGCACCAACGACACTGTTGCCCGACTCATCAGCAACGAGCTGTCGCGGGCTCTCAAGCAGACCGTCATCGTGGAGAACCGGCCCGGCGCTTCGGGAGCCATTGGCATGCAGCAGGTAGCCCAAGCCAAGCCCGACGGATATACCATGGGTCTTGCTTCAGACTCGACAGCGATGCTTGATGCTCTCCGGCCCACGTTGCGGTGGAAGTTTCAGCGTGACCTCTCAGGCATCGCCATGGTGGGCGATCAGCCTATCAGCCTAGCCGTGCCTTCCGGCTCGCCGTACAAGACGCTAGCCGACTTAGTCCGGGACGCGCGAGCGCAATCGGGCAAGCTGTCATATGGCACATCGGGGATTGGCACATCGCAGCATGTGGTGGGTGAATGGTGGTCGAAGCTGGCTGATGTGCAGATGGTGCATGTCCCTTACAAAGGCGGTGGCCAGGCCTCGGCCGATCTGGTGGCTAATCAAGTTCCAATGGCCGTTCTAGGCCTGGCACCCATGTTGGTGCAGCACCGAGCCGGTAAAGTACGCATACTTGCGGTCACCTCGCAACAGCGCAATCCGAACTTGCCCGATGTGCCGACCCTTGCAGAGTTAGGCTATTTTCAAATCACCATCACACAGTGGGCAGGGGTCGTAGCCCCCACAGGATTACCAGAACCCGTGGCACGTCGGCTCAGCGACGAAATCGGCCGCATTGTGCAAATGCCCGAGATTCAAAAAAAGCTTCTGGAGGGTGGCATTACGCCGTCCACACTTCGCGGTGCCGCCTTCGACAAGTTCCTTAAGGACAGCGTCTCTAACTGGGAGCGGCTGATCCCTACCCTGAACATCACGCTGGTTAACTAACCCATCCTCAAGATCGTTTCCGTTAACTGTGTCCTCACCGTTTGCCACATCGCCTCCTGAGCGCCAGCCCCACATTGTGCTGATCCTGGCCGACAACCTGGGTTGGGGTGAACTCGGTTGCTATGGTGGAGGTGAATTGCGCGGCGCGCCCACGCCCCGCATCGATGCGCTGGCCGCGCAAGGCATGCGTTTCCTGAACTTTAATGTCGAGAGCGATTGCGTGCCCACCCGGTCGGCTTTGATGACGGGACGGCACCCCATTCGCACCGGTGCCTTACAGTCGGTTCCGGCCGGATTGCCACAAGGTATTCACCCCTGGGAAATCACCATAGCCCAGCTGCTGTCGGATGCAGGCTATGCCACGGCCATGTACGGCAAGTGGCATCTGGGCGATCGCGAAGGGCGCTACCCAAAAGACAGGGGGTTTGACCACTGGTATGGCATCCCCCGCACCACCAACGAAAGTATGTTTACCGAGCAGATTGGCTTCGACGCTGAGGTGGTCGATATTCCGCATGTAATGGAGGGGCGGCGTGGAGAACCTGCACGCCAGTGCGAGCCCTATGATTTGGAGATGAGACGGCGCATTGATGCCGAGCTAATCGAGCGCAGTTGCCGTTTCATCAGCGAGCAGTCGACCAGTTGTCGTCCGTTTTTTCTGTACGTCCCTCTCACCCAACTGCATTACCCCACCTTGCCGCACCGGGACTTTGAGGGCACCACGCGCAAGGGCGACTTTGCTGATTCACTCGTGGAAATGGACAGCCGAGTAGGGCAGGTGCTTGACACCATTGACGCTTGTGGCCTAGCCGAAGAAACCCTGTTCATCTTTGCGAGTGACAACGGGCCCGAGTATCGACGGCCCTGGCGCGGTAGTGCCGGTATGTGGACAGGCACGTACCACACCGCAATGGAGGGCGCTTTGCGGGTGCCGCTGATCGTACGCTGGCCGTGCAAGGTGTCGGCGCAGCGGGTGACCAATGACATCGTACACGTGGTCGACCTGCTGCCCACTCTGGCCAGGGCCGCCGGAGCCCAATTGCCCAAGGACCGCATCATCGACGGTGTGGACCAACTGGACTTCTGGACCGGGAGACAGCCCAAGTCCAACCGTGAGGGCTTTGTCTACTACATCAAGACCGAGCTGCGTGCGGCCAAATGGCGCGATTGGAAGATGCACTTTTCATGGGAAGTGGAGCCCAATGACGGGGTTAAGCACTTGGAGACACCCTACCTGTTCAACCTAGTGCAGGACCCAAAGGAACAAAGCGATGTAAACGCCGAGCAGGGTTGGGCACGTGGCCCAATCCGAAAGATGGTCTTTGCCTTCCAAGCCACGCTCAAAACGCATCCGCCTATCCCACCGGGCGCGCCCGACGATTACTTGCCCACGCCTTCTTCGAAGATCAGTACTTAGGCCTCTATATTGGGGTCAGGTTCCTGCTGAGTTCGAGGTAGCTCGTCCCGGGACCTTCCCCGAAGTTGCTTGTTCACGTATTTAGATGCCTGCTAACACCCTCTGGAGACTGATTGAGGCACGTATTCAATCACAAAGAGCATATGCGTAATCGTGGAAATCGCCTTACCCGAATCATCTTGAGAAGTAACAATAAGGTTGTTCCGTGTTTTGATGTTCACCGCGCGACACTAAGCAGGAACTAAGCGCCAACAGCGAAGGCGCCAGCTTGCTGCTGGCCTCATCGTCGCAGGACTGTATTCCTTGCCTTGGCGCAGAGTTGACTTTCTTTCAAGACGAAGCGTCCATTGAGTCGTTCTAATCATTTTTGGAAAGCTCATGGAC
>RGBZ01000110.1 GCA_009919365.1 bacterium | reverse complement strand
AGATGGGGATGGGAAGCTTTCCGCAGAGCCCCATTGAACGCGAGGTTGGACCGCTCAAGCCAGGTGCCAGCACTCGCCTGAACAGTGAGGCGTGGCTGCGCGCTGAGATTCCTGCCGATGTTGCCGGCTACTGGCATCCAGCCGTTGGCGTCGGCTCTGTTGTGAAGAGCGGCGAGAAGCTCGGCGAGGTACAGGGCGTCTTTGGCGATGTGTTGCAAACACCAACGGCGCCGATTGATGGCGTGGTGATCTTCTTGGTGACAACGCTCGCGATGAACAACGGCGATCCACTCCTGGCGCTCGGCGGCGATCCCGAGGGGGGCGTGTGGCCGTAGCGCCCACGCACTCGCGCCTCGTCGCTTTTAGCGCGGGCGGCCTCGACGTTGAAGTCCATCTTTGGGACATCCCGTACCTGGTGCCGTTTCGCATCGCGCGACCCGATCCGAACGAAGAGAGCTCGCGCACCGCGTTCGTGCACATCACCGATCGCGCCACCGGCCTTGAAGGGTGGGGTGAAGGCTGCGCCGATCCGTATTACGGCGACACACCAGAGACGATCGCCGCCGTTGCGCCGCTCCTTTTCTCGGTAGCGCTCCCTGCAATTGAGGCGGCACTCGCCGAAGCGGGTGGGGCAACGACCGGCAGCGGCTACGCAGCAGCCCGTGGCCTGAGCGGCATCAGCGGCCGGGCCGCAGATGCGCTCGCCCCAATGAGCGGAGCGATGGATATCGCTCTTGGTAATCACGGTGCCGCGAAGTCGGCAATTGAACACGCGCTGCACGACCTGCTCGCCCGATCGGCGAACACTTCGTTGCGCCGTTGGCTCGGTGCCCCAGAGACGATCGGACATACGAACCTCACGATTGGCATCGCGCCGATTGACACCATGGTGGAGCGCGCCGCCGCCGCAACGAAGTACCCGAGCCTCAAGTTGAAGGTTGGCTTGGGCGGCGAAGAGGAGTTGCTGCGCCGTGTGCGCGAGGTGTATCACGGCCCACTGCGCCTTGATGCGAACTGCGGCTGGAGCCTGGAGCGCGCGCTTGAACTACTTCCGATCATTGAGCGCAGCAACGTGGAGCTGCTCGAGCAGCCGCTGCAGCCTGGCCGTATGAAAAACATGGCCGCTCTCGCCGCCGCTACCGAGATCCCCGTGATCGCCGACGAAGACTGCATCGTGTACGACGACATCGAGCAGCTTGTTGGCCTTGTGGATGGTGTGAACCTGAAGCAGGTGAAGATCGGCGGCCTTGGCCCATCGCTGCGCGGCTTCCGCAAGGCGGAGTCGCTCGGCCTGCGCCGCATGTTCGGCTCGATGGTTGAGACGAAGCTCGGCACCGCTGGCGCAGCCGCCGTTGCTGGTGCCGCCGAGTTCCTCGACCTTGACGGGCCGATCGGCCTCATTGGCGATCCGTTCACGGGACTCGAACTCGACGAGGAGTGCCGCTGGGTGCTGAACGATGACCAGCCGGGGAGTGGCGTGACGTTTGCTCCAGCCGCGAACGGCTAGGGGTTAGGCGCGGATCTTCCGTCGGGCCATCTCGCCCTCAATCTGGCGCTCCGCCTCAACGTAGAGGTCGATCTCGTCGCGGAGCTTGTTCGCCTCGGGGGTGTAGAGGTGCACCTGCTGCTGCAGGATGTAGGAGAGGCGGCGCGAAGTCATGCGGGTGTGGTCGAGGTTCTTCATCAGGACCAGGGGGTCCATGGATGCCAGCTCGGTCCCGTCATATAAGGCCTTCATGCCTCTATCCTACGGGAAGCTGGCCCCGTAGCTCAGTGGATTAGAGCAGCTGCCTTCTAAGCAGTTGGTCGCAGGTTCGACTCCTGCCGGGGCCGCCAGCACACCCTCGCCGTTGTGCCTCTCCCACCCCCATCTTGTGCATCTGCACGAAAAGAACTCCCAAAATCGTGTCGTTTTGCCCAGATTTGGGGGTCTGGAGCAGGGTGCTGTGCCGTAGGTTGAGCGCGACACGCCGCTGGTCACGCAGGTGACCGCTCTAGGCAGCGCGGAGGCTGTCCGGAGGTGGGGTTCCGGTCGGCCGACCGTCCATTCGGCCTAGGGGGAGGAAACCATGGCAACGATTGCCTCGTACTTCCAGTTGAAGAAGCGTGGGACCACGGTCGGGACGGAAGTCCGCGCCGGAATCACCACCTTCCTGGTCATGGCGTACATCATCTTCGTGAACGCGAACACCGTTTCGCAGAGCAACGCGGCCCTCGCGGGGGTTCCAGGCGTGCCGACCTTCTTGCCCGTTGCGGTAGCAACGGCGTTGGCCGCGGGCGTTCTGACCATTGCGATGGGGCTCGTCGCAAACTATCCGTTTGCCCTTGCTGCTGGCCTCGGCCTGAACAGCACCGTGGCGTACGGCCTCATCCTTGGCAAGGGTCTCCCATGGGATCAGGCGATGGCCGTGATCTTCTGGGAGGGCGTGCTCATCACCGTTCTGGTGTTGACCGGCTTCCGCCAGGCGATCCTCGAAGCGATTCCACTTCAGCTGAAGCGTGCCATTGCGGTTGGCATTGGGCTCTTCATCATGATCATCGGCCTCAACGAGGGCGGCATCGTGGTGAACGGACCAACGCCACTCACGCTTGGCAGTCTCACGACCCCAGCAATCCTCACCTTCATCATTGGTTTGGTGATCGCCCTGGTGCTGACGGCGCGCAAGGTGAAGGGCTCGCTGCTCTTCTCTATCGTTGGCGCAACAGCTGCAGCCGTCATCTTGAACAATCTCTACGGTCAGGACATTGAGGGCCCAATCAATAGCGCGGGCTTCCTCGACGTTACGGCAAAGTTGCCGAGCGATCTTTCACAGTTGATCTTCAACTTTAATGCGGAGAACTTCTCGACGATCGGTAAGCCGCTCGGCGCGATCTTCACGGTGTGGCAGAACGGCGTCGGCGTACTCTCAGTCGCCCTCGCGGTCTTCACCTTGATGTTGAGCGACTTCTTTGACACCGCTGGAACGATGGTCGGTCTCGGCGAGCGCGCCGGGCTTACCAATAGCAAGGGTCAACTCCCAGGCTCGGACAGGGTCCTGCTTGTCGACTCCCTCGCTGCTGCAGTTGGTGGCGCGTTCGGCGTCTCATCGAACACCACGTACATTGAGTCCGCAGCAGGCATCGAAGAGGGCGGTCGCACCGGCCTCACGAGCGTTGTGACCGGGCTGCTCTTCTTGGCTGCAATCGTGATTGCGCCAGTGACGGGCATTGTGCCAGCGCAGGCGACGGCTCCGGCCCTCGTACTCGTTGGCTTCCTCATGTTCCAGGTCATTAAG
>RGBZ01000109.1 GCA_009919365.1 bacterium | reverse complement strand
CCCTTCAGGGCCGCGCCACCAATCAGTGGTGTCACCGCGATGACGTCGTTACGACGGGCCCGCAGGGCGTCGGCGATGGCCGGCATCTCGACAATCGGTTGAATCGAGAGAATCGGATTCGAAGGGGCGATGATGATGCGCGAGGCCGACGCAATGGCTTCGAGGACACCGGGAGCTGGAGTGGCGCTGGCGCCGCCGACGTAGCGAACGGCAGACGTCGTCACCCCGTGGTGGTGCTTGACGAAGTACTCCTGGAAGGAGAGGTCGCCGACTTCAGTGTCGAGCCGGGTGGCAATCACGTCATTGGAGGCCGGGAGCATGCGCAAGGTCAGTCCGCGCTTTTCGGCCAGTTCGGCCGTGACCTCGAGCTTGGTCGCACCCTCGTGCATCCGTTGGGTCCGGTAGAGGTGGGTGGCGAGGTCTTGATCGCCGAGGGAGAACCAGGACTCCCCGCCGAGTTCGCCGAGGCGGCCCATGGCGCGCCATGTTTCGTCCTTGAGACCCCAGCCCCGTTCGTCGTCGTTCAGACCGCCGAGGGTGTAAGTAATGGTGTCAATGTCGGGACAGATGGTTAGTCCGTGGAGTTCGAGGTCGTCGCCGACGTTGACGATGGCCACGATGTCGCGCTCGTCAATCTGGGTGCGCAGGGCACGCAGGAGGCGGGCGGCGCCCACTCCACCACACAGGACAGTTATCACGCCCCTGACCTTAGAGGCGGGGTCGGTAGTATTCCAAAGTATGACGAAGACATCACTACTGGCGGGCTGGCCCTCGGGCTCGGCCGTTTCACTCCTCGCGCTGCGGGACGGGTCCCTGGAGACAGTGGCCAGCGAAGGCGACCGCGAGCGCATCTACGACTGGGCCTCACTCTCCAAGCTGGTAGTGGCCGTGGCCGTTGGAATTGAGCACGACTGGCAGTATCTCAAGCTCGACGCACCCATCGGTCCCTCGAACTCCACGGTGGCCGATCTGCTCTCTCACGCCTCGGGGGTCGGTATCGACGCCACCGCACCGACGCAGCCAGCGGGGCAGCGGCGCATCTATTCGACCTACGGCTACGACCTGTTGGTCTCGCGCGTGGTGAAGGATCGTCCACCACTGGAGTGGCTCAAGGATCGCTTTCTCACACCACTCGGCATGAACGACGTCACTGATGATGGTTCGGTGACGGCCGGACTGCGCGGGTCGCTGACCTCGGCCGAAGCGTTGGCCACTACGTGGCTCCGCGGTGATCTGCCCCTGCCCGTGGGCCCTCGGTCCCGAAGTAAAGGGCACCAAGGATCACTGGATGGGTTCGCAGTGGCCGGCCACCAGTTACGGACACTTCGGTAAGAGTGGTTCGCTCCTCCTGGTCGACCCCGTGGCCCAGGTGGCCGTCGTGGCCTTGAGCAGTGAGCCCTTCGGTCAGTGGGCCGTTGATCTGTGGCCCACGTGGACGAACGAGATGCACCGTCAATTGGTATCCCGTTGAGTCAACCGACCCTGCGCGTTGGTCTCGACCTCGCCGGATCGCTCGAGCCGCTCGGCGACACGATGATGAATCTTGTCGGTGCTCTGGAAAAACGCACCATTGACTTAGTCACCTTCGCCACCCGCAAGATGGACGAACCAGTCGAGGGCGTGGTGCGCACCTTTCCCAGTGTGGTGCGACCGCTCTGGCGACGGGGTCGGGGTCCCGCCATCGATCGCTTCTTGCCGCCCATCGACGTCTTGCACGTCGCCGGAACGCTGGTGCCACCGACCAAGCGCACACCGCTGTTGGTTTCGGTCGACGATCTTCGACCCCTGCGTGACGAGTCGGCCGGACGGTGGCGTATCGAGCAACTCCGACGGGCCGTCGACCGCGGCGCCCAGATTGTGGCCACCTCGTACGCGGCCCGACGTGAAGTGCAGGCCGTCCTCGAGATCGAGAATCAGGACATCGCGGTGGCCCACCCGGCCGTGTCGATCAAGAGTCGCCCCAAGGTCGACAACTCACTGCTGGTCAGCGTGACGGGAACGGCCGACCTCTTTTTAACTCTGGCGCCCGAGCTCACCAAGTTGGCCCAGACCCAAGGATCACAAGTCGTCGTATTGGCCAGTCGTGAGGCCGGGACCCGTTTTAAGGCCGAGTGCCCCGACGTTAATTGCGCCTCGTAATGTTGTTAGATACAAGATCGTTATCGAACTAATTGAAACCTGTGCTTGGTAGATGAGCAGATTGGGATACATCCGGTTACCTCTCAAGAAACAGTAGTTTAAGCTGGTAATTTCAAGAGGCTTGCTTAAGGGCGCGAGTTTGTCTACTGACATCGATTGGCGAAGTCGTACGCTCAATGCTCCCAACCGTACCTTTGCCACGAAGGTGAAGCTCTATGTTAATTGTTAAAGCACCTAAGGCTCGGAGTGGACGTAAAGCTGAGGGCTATTCATCGATGGCTTAAGTTGAGTCGATTACATTTTAAAGAGGTTTGGCGTACATTAAAGACCGTCTAGATGACTTAACATCATAAGGCGTCAGATCAGCGATGCATTTCTTGGATGGTCTCCTTTTAACTCCCAGCCAACTCGCTGGGATTTTTTTGCTCACCATGTTGTTCGAAGATTGAGGCAGCGGAGAGTCGCCGGTAACCACTCGACTTGGTCCCTGAGAGGGAAGGGTTACTTTGGTAGCGACCTTTGATCTGAAATCCAAAGGATGGCTTTGAGGGCATAAAGAAAGAGCAAAGCGCCCAGTAAGTCACCGGCGAGCATGGATGCAAAGATATCGGCGTGAGGGCCTCGTGTACCCGATCCGATGCGCAGCAGGGTGTGACCTGCGGCATTTGATCAGCGCTGACAGCGTCCCGAGTGCGATGAGATTAGCAGGGCCAGGTCAGCTGCGCCACAAAGAAGGAGCCTCCAATGAGCCCGATCACGGCGTAGCGCTCAAACAGTAGTGTCAGTACGACGCGCAGCCCATGGGGCCAATAGATGAGATTGACACCCTGAGCTACCTCATAGTTTGCAAAGACGTGGCCATTGATCCACCAGGCAGCGATACCCACAAGAGCACTGCA
This sequence comes from bacterium, assembly GCA_009919365.1. Next base: position 261 of record RGBZ01000109.1, on the reverse strand, counting down.
GCAGACAAAGGCTGATCGCAGTAACAAAAGTTGCATCGATCTATGTTACAGAGATTTCAGCCTAAGAGCTCAGCTTAAGGGTATTCACGTAGTGTTGTATCCGAATTTTCAAATGACACAAACGTCGGTAGATTCGACTTATAAATTCACCGTCGGAGTACAAGCCATGAAAAACGATACAAACGCTTCCAATTCCTTGCGTCGCATGTTTGGTGGTGCAAGCATGCTTGCAGGGACTGTAACGCTCATGGTCTCACCAGT
>RGBZ01000108.1 GCA_009919365.1 bacterium | reverse complement strand
ATCCCAGCGATCACGTTGAAGAAGGTGGTCTTCCCGGCGCCGTTCGGCCCAATGATCGCGCTGATCGAGCCACGCGGAATCTCAAAGTCCACGTTGTTCACGGCAACGAGGCCGCCGAACTTTCGGGTGACGCCACGAGCCTTCAGCATTGGGCCGTTCTTCGCCGCGCTCACTTGAGGCCACCCTTTCCAATCTTCAGGGGAGCGAACTCTCGCATGCGGCGGCGCGCAGGGAAGATCCCCTGCGGTCGCTTGAGCATCATGAGAACTAGCACGATGCCGTAGAGCACGTACTGGAACTCGAGGAAGTCAATCTGTTTGAGGATTGGGATGTTGAAGTTCTCGACGAGCGTGTTGAGCTGCTTCAACAGGATGCTCTGGAAGAGGTAGATGATGAATGCGCCGGTGGCGACGCCGATGGTGTTCCCCATGCCGCCGAGCACGACTGCGGCGAGGGCGCTAATGGAGACAGCGAAGCGGAACTGGTCGGGGGTGACAATCGTGATCTTCGCCGCATTCACCACACCGACGATGCCAGCGATCGATGCGCCGACGGCAAACGCCTGGAGCTTCGCGATGACGGTGTTAACGCCCGAAGATTCAGCCGCGAGCTCATCTTCGCGAATGGCGTCCCAGGTTCGACCGAGTCGGGAGTCTTCTAGCCGGTAGATCATGATCATGATCAGGGTGAAGAGCACAACCACGAGCCCGTACATCGGCCAAGGATTCGTTAGGGTGAACTGCAGAATGCCTGGGATGTTTGGCTTGTCAATACCGCCAATGCCGTTTACGCCGTCGGTGAACTTATCGGCGTTCATCAGGGTGATCGGCACGATCTCTCCGAATCCGAGGGTCACGATTGCGAGGTAGTCACCGCGAAGGCGTAGCGTTGGTGCGCCGAGCAGTACGCCGAAGATTGCACCAACCACACCACCGGCGAGCAGCATCGGCCAGAACGGCAGGTGAACGCCAGTAAAGGGCGAGGCAACGAAGGCATAGGTGTACCCGCCGAGGGCGAAGAAGGCTGCGTAGCCAAGGTCAAGCAGTCCCGCGAAGCCGATCACCACATTGAGTCCCATCGCCAACATGGCGTAGATCGCGGCGGTGGTGAAGGCGTTCACCCAGGCGTTCGTCGACTGGATGCCATCAAACGGCGGCACGCGGGTGAGGAGCGGAAGGGCGACGCTGAGCAGCACAACACCAACGAAGATGCCGAAGCTGCGGTGGCGGCGGAAATAGGCGCGTACCGGCGCGAATGGTGCGTTCACAGCGTCAACGATGCGACTCATGCGCGGTCACCTGTGTGGGAGCCGAGTAGACCCGTTGGGCGGAAGACCAAGAAGACGACAAGGAGCGAGAAGACGATCGCGCCGCCCCAGCGACCGTAGCCGAAGGCTGATGCGCCGACCTCAATGAAGGCGATCAAGAAGCCACCGAGCGCGGCACCCGCCGTATTGCCAATGCCGCCGAGCACCGCGGCGGTGAAGGCCTTCAGGCCGGACTGGAATCCGAGGCTAAAGGTGGTGTTGCCGTAGTAGAGGCCGTGCACCACTCCTGCCGCGCCGGCTAGTCCAGAGCCGATCAAGAAGGTGATCATGATCGTGCGGTTGATGTTGACGCCCATCAGCGACGAGGCGTCACGATCCATGGAGGTCGTGCGCATGGCGCGGCCCGTGCGGGTGCGTGAGATGAAGAGTTGTAGGGCGAACATCAACGCGACCGATGCGGCAATCACAAAGAGATTCAGCAGTGGGACGCGGGAGCCCGAGACCTGGATGGACCATTCGATCGGCACGAGCTGCGGCACCGTCACGATGGTTGGCCCGAAGAAGAACTGAATGATGTTCTGCAAAATGAAGCTCACACCGATTGCGGTGATGAGGGGTGCCAGCCGAGGGGAGCGACGGAGTGGTCGGTACGCCAGACGCTCAATCAGCGCGCCAACCACCGCCATAATGCTGATGGTGAGTGCGAAGAGCACGAACACGCTTCCGGCCAAGAGGGGAACGTTCGTAATGGCTCCCTCGTTGCCCAGGAGGCTGCTGCTGATAAACATGGCCACGAACGACCCGACCATGAAGACGTCACCGTGCGCAAAGTTGATCAGCTCGATGATTCCGTACACCATGGTGTACCCAAGGGCCACAAGGGCATAGATGGCGCCGAGGGTGAGGGCGTTCACAAACTGATCGATGCCCAACACCGACAGTGAGACCGCGAGGAACGCAACGATGCCAATCGGCAGGCGCATGCTGCCGAGGAGACGACCGGCAGAGCTGCTCGTTGCGTTGGCAGTGGCCATGTACCCCCCATATTGGCAGCCGTGTGGGCTGCAGACCTATTCCGTAGATAGTGCCGCCCAGCGGGTGATTCGGCAAGGGGGCGCGCTCCTTGGGAGGGAAACGAAGACCCCCGCCACCCTTACGGGTGACGGGGGCCCTCACGGTGCCTAAATCAGCCGCGTAGGTTCCCCTACTCCGCCGGATTAGTTCCCGTAGTTGATCTCCTTAACGAACTTCCAAGCGCCGCCATCAACCTTGTACAGGGAGATGATGCGCTGAGTCGTGTCGCCGACCTCGTCGAAGCTGACCGAACCGAGAACCGTCTCGAAGACGGTGCCCTTGTCGGCAACAGCTGCGCGAACGGTCTCGCGGGTCACATCGCCACCGGTGATGGCAGCCTTGATCCCCTCGACCAAGATCTGAGCGCAGGCGTAGCCCGCGTAGGCGTAGCCCTCGGCATCCTTGCCGAACTCAGCCTTGAACTTCACGTTGAAGTCAGCCTTGCCAGGAATGTTCTCGATTGCAGCCTGTGATGCATAGCTGTTCTCAGCGTTTGCACCGGCGATTGCAACGTACGAACCCTCGCCCGTGCCGTCGTAGATGCCGTCGGCACCGTAGAACGGCAGCGCGCCGATGCCCGCCTGGGCAAGCGCGTTGCGGAAGAGTGGGGCGCCGTCTGACGTAACGCCACCGTAGAAGATCGAGTCAGCGCCGGCTGCCTTCGCGGCCGTAGCGGCAGCGGAGTAGTCGGTCGTGCCCGTTGGCAGGCCCTGTCGGCCAACAACGGTGCCGCCATCGGCCTTGAACTGTGCCTCGAAGGCATCCGCTACACCCTTGCCGTAGGCATCGGTGGAGTCAAGGATGTAGATCTTCGTAGCGCCGTTCTCCTTGGCGTACACGGCAACGGCTGGACCCTGAAGGTCGTCCGTCGTCGCAACACGCACGTAGTTCACTGCACGGCCGCCACGAAGGGCCTCGCCGTCAGCGCCCTTGGTGAGCGTTGGGTTGGTGTTCGACGG
>RGBZ01000107.1 GCA_009919365.1 bacterium | reverse complement strand
CGGCGACGTATCGAAATGCCGAGATCGCCGCAGCGGATCACCCGCAGTCGAAGAACATTCACCTCGTTGACACCGCGACTGCCTCGGCGGCCGAGGGCTTGCTCGTGGCGCGCGCCTATCACCGCGCGGAAGAGGGCTGGAAGGCGCCACAGATCGTCGCCGAGCTCGGCGAGCTCATTCCGAAGACGCATGTGATCTTCTTCCTCGACTCGCTTGACTACTTGAAGGCCGGCGGCCGTATCAGCCCAGCGCGAGCGGCGATCGGTGGCCTCCTTTCGGTGAAGCCGATCATCGACATCATCGATGGCGAAGTCGTGACGCTTGATAAGCCGCGAACCTCTGCAAAGGCGCGTGAGCGGTTCATGGAGCTGATCAGCGCAGCACCAATTCAGGAGCTGACGATGCTGCACTCCGAGGCGCCTGACATCGAGGCGTTCCGCGATGAGGTCTGCACTCGGTTCCCCGAGATCGCTGCCTTGAAGCCAGGGATCGTTCGCGCCGGTGCGGCCATTGGCCCACACACCGGTCCGAAGGGCCTCGGCGTCGCCCTCATTCGCGCGTAACCGCACGCGACCGTTCCCACGCACGCGCGGCAGCACGGCGCAACCTGCGCGCAACACCTTTTTGGGGCGCGTTGTAGGGTTGGGGAGATCGCCGAATGGCGTCCGCCAGGCATCAGCTAGGGCGGCAGAGGAGAGGTACAAAACGATGAGTGGACAGAAGAGCGCCTGGGCAGTTGCGCAGCAGCAGTTTGACCTGGCCGCAAAGCGGCTCGGACTCGATGCCGGTATCGCCGCCGTTCTGCGCGAGCCGCGCCGCCAGCTCACCGTGCACTTTCCTGTACGCATGGACGACGGTTCAACCCGAGTCTTCGAGGGGCACCGCGTGCAGCACAATCTCGGGCGCGGCCCAGCGAAGGGTGGCATTCGCTTTCACCAGGACGTGAACATCGACGAGGTGAAGGCCCTCTCCATGTGGATGTCGTGGAAGTGTGCAGTGATGGATCTTCCCTATGGCGGCGGCAAGGGTGGCGTCACCGTTGACCCGAAGAAGTTGTCACTCGGCGAACTTGAGCGCCTGACGCGACGCTTCACAACCGAAATCGCCGTCATCATTGGGCCAGAGTCCGATATTCCGGCGCCAGACGTAAACACCAATAGCCAGACGATGGCCTGGATGATGGACACCTATTCAATGCACGTTGGCTATACGGTTCCAGGTGTCGTCACCGGTAAGCCGATTGCGCTCGGCGGCTCGAAGGGCCGCAACGAGGCGACTGCGCGCGGCGCCGTCTTCTGCATCCGCGAAGCGGCGGGCAAGATCAACCTCAACCTGAAGGGCGCAACGGTCGTGGTCCAGGGATACGGCAACGCCGGCTCCATTGCGGCGCGACTGATCAGCGATCTCGGCTCAAAGGTGATCGCCGTCTCCGACAGCAGCGGCGGAATTCACAATCCAGCCGGCCTCGACCTTGATGCAGTTGATGCGCACAAGAAGAAGACGGGAAGCGTCGTTGGCTTTGCTGGCTCGACGCCAGTGAGTAACCAGGCAATCCTGGAGATTGCGTGCGACGTGCTCATCCCTGCTGCACTTGAGAATCAGATCACCGCAGAGAACGCTGGCAAGATCAAGACGAAGATCGTCGCTGAGGCGGCGAACGGCCCAACCACACCAGAGGCGGACGACATCTTGTTCGCGAACGGCGCCATGGTGATCCCTGACATCCTGTGCAACGCAGGTGGTGTGACGGTGAGTTACTTCGAGTGGGTGCAGGACCTGAACCGCGACTTCTGGGAAGAGGACGAGGTCAACGTTCGACTCGAGAAGAAGATGGTTCGCGCCTTCCATGAGGTGTACGACATGGCCCAGAAGGAGAAGAGCCACCTGCGAACAGGTGCCTACCTCCTCTCGGTGCAGCGTGTTGCCGATGCCATGACGGTGCGGGGTATCTACCCGTAAACCCCCTGCGCGCTAGGATGCGCACATGGCTGGACTAGACCACGAAGAGCGCTTTCTCTTTCGCGAGGAGATCCTCGCGCTTGCCGCCGCGCTCACAGAGGGTTCTGCGCTCGACAACGTTGAGGATCTGCTCGTTGACCTGATCACCTCGAGCCACTTCGACGCCGAGGTGGTCACGTTGGAGCGCTCGCTGCAGGCGATGCTCGGCCAGCGCCAGGGCGCAACCCTCGTAACCGCGCTGACGGCCGCCCCCGAGGTCTTCGACGAGGTGGCAGAACTTCGCCTCCCTGCTGAGGTAGTTGATCGACTTGCTGGTTGGCGCGCTCGGTTCGGCTTGGCAATCGATAACGCGCTGAGCTTCCTTTCGAACCCAGACGGTATTCAAGGTCACAACTTCACCACGCAGGTGGCACACGCCGACGACCGCCGAACGCTGCAAGGGCGACTCACCTTTGTGCGCTACAGCAACGAGTCGGAGTTCTTTATCGCTGATGCAAGCGTCTTTCTGCAGGTCGCGGCTGACGTACTGGACAAGCTCGGCACACACATCAGCCGCGATGATGTTGATCAGGAGTCGGTGACGCGCCTCAAAGAGGCGGTCAATCTGATCGAGCGTCGCACCGCGCCGCGCGACGAGGCGTAGGCCGATGACCGGTGCCGCGGGCGCACGGCAGCTCTTTCTCGCCGCGACGGGCCAGAATCGCGGCAAGACCACCACCTCACTCGGCCTCTTCGCCGCCTTCCGTGCGCAAGGTCTCGATGCAGGATTCATGAAGCCGGTTGGCCAGCGGTGGATCACCATCGACGAGACCCCAGCCGACGAAGATGCCGCCTTAATGCGTGGCGTTTTTGGCCTCACTGATGCTGTCGCCCTTCTCTCGCCGGTGCAGATTCCGCGCGGCTTCACTCGCAAGGTGATTGAGGGACAGGTAGTTGAAGACCTCGGCGCGAAGATCATCGCCGCTCAGGTTGAGCTCGCCGAAAAGCACGAACTCCTACTGCTCGAGGGGACAGGACATGCGGGCGTCGGTGCGGTGATCGGCTTGAGCAACGCCGACGTTGCCGCACTCCTTGGCGCGCCGGTGATCATCGTCAGCGAGGGTGGTATCGGCCGCCCGATTGATGAGATCGTGCTGAACGCGGCCCTCTTCGCCGCTCGCGGTGTTGCGGTTGCGGGGGCGATCGTCAACAAGGTTGATCTTGACCTGCAGCCAGAGCTGCCGCGCCTCCTTGAGAAGGGGCTTGCGCGCCACGGGATTCCGCTCCTCGGTGTTCTTCCGTATCGCCAGATTCTTTCTAACCCCACGCTGGCCATCATTGAAGATGGGTTGCAGGGCGAGACGCT
>RGBZ01000106.1 GCA_009919365.1 bacterium | reverse complement strand
GCGGGCCTGCGCGTTCTGCTTCAGCCGATCCACCTGGCACTTCTGACAGCCCTCGTCGGGAAACTTCATCCGCCACCCGCAGTCGAGGCACAGGTCTGCGGAGGTCTGCACCAGGCTGGCGTTCTCCTCCTGCAGCCGAGCCACCTCCGCGACGAGTACGTCGAGTGCCTTTCGCGCGTCCGACAGGACGGTCGAGTACGGATGGTCATCACCGTAGATGCCATCCGTGATGGTTGTCTTGAGGGTGTCGATGTCGATGTTCATGGTTCCTCCTGGCGTCGGTGCTCGCTGCACTCGATGCGGTAGGCCAAGTCGAGCACGGCACGGTCGCCGCACTCCATGCACACCGTGTCGCCCTCCCGCAGGAACGCCACCACGGCGGCGCGCTCGGCGGCTACCTCGGCGCGCAGACGCCAACCCCACGCTTCGTACCCATAGTCACTCGGGTGCGAGGGCGGGACGCAGGCCCGCAGGTAGGCCACCTCGCGGGCCTGCTGCTCGTTTTCGGCGCGCAGCCGCTCCACCTCCCGCCGCAGATGCGGAACGCAGGAGCAATGCCGCTCGTCCGGCGCGCATCGCTCCGCGAGGACAGTCCTGGCATCGTCCTCGTAGTCCTGCACCCGCTCGCGCAACCGCTCCACCTCGTCTCGGAGATCGAGATGGCTCACGACACCCTCCACCCGCGCTCCGCGCACATCGCGCGGCATGCCGCGGCGTCCTCGTTCGGAAGCTCGACCACCAGCGTCGTGACCTTCTGCGCCTTGAGCCACCGCTTCACGACGCGGGCGAAGCTCTCGTCCATGTTCGCCGGTGCCTCGCCGCTGCCCTGCCAAAACAGCGTCCCATGCTCGACCGTGTAGGTCTTGTCCGGCTCGACGGCAGGAGCCTTCTCGTAGTCGTCCTCGTCCCACGGGAGCGCGCCGATGTCGCGAAGAACGCCGTCTTCGCCCTCCTCCGAGTAGCAGGGATCATCGATGGCAACGTCATCGCCAGGGGGCCACTCCCGGTAGAAACGGATGAGATCCGCTCCCTTGATCCTCACCTTCATTCTCGCTCTCCTGTATGCGTCCGCATATCCTCAACCCAGCCCGTAGTCGCGTTCGTACCCGTTGGGCCACTTCTTCGAGCGCGTGTTGACCCGCTTGGTGAGGATCGCGAGCGACGTATCGGGCATGCGGAGCGCGATGCGCTCGGCCTGCCGTGCCGTCCGCGCCTGCGCGTTGGACGAAAACGATGCTCCCGTCTCGCGCGCATCGGAGAAGGTCATCCATCGGCGCAGCTTGGGCACCCACCAGTACTTCTCGCGCATGTCGCCATGCGATGTCACCGACCAGTAGACGCTTCGGGTTCGCTTCATGTGCCTGTCTCCAGCACATCCACCAGCGTCTCGACCTCGGTGAGCAGGCACCCAGGCTCGAGGGTCAGTTCGACATGATGCTCGACGGCATGTCGCGCCATCGCGAGCAGGCATCCCAGCGTTGCCGCATCCTCGAGGTCGGGAAGCTCGCCTTGAGCGATGCGGTAGCCAGGCGTCCCGTCATACGCGACCGACCCGTCATCCAGCACGCGACCCACGATGTCGTGGCCGAGAAGCACACGCATCCCTGGCATCCATCGAAAGTGAGCGGACTGCACGGCCCTTCGGGCGAGATCCATCAGTTCCGATTGCACGCAGCCTCCAGCGCGGCGAGGAGGACGGAGGCGTAGCTCTCGTACCGTGTCTGCCGCCACGGCCCCGGTGGACGGACGACCCATGCTTCGTCGTGAACGTCGAGGCAGGTCGGGAGATAGGTCGGCTCGCCCCGAGCCTCCCGCACCAGCGCGAGCAGACACCCCAGCGTGGCGGGATCATCGAGGTCGGGCACGCGATCCGCGTCGAGGTACACGGTGAGGTCACCCATGCGGTAGCGCAGTTGCAGTTCGTCCCCGACCAGCGTGCCGTGCAGCATGCCTGGCATCCACCTCCAGCGCGGAGACGCCACGGCGAGGCGGGCACGGCGGATCATGTCGGCGTTCATGGCTGGGCCTCCAGCGCGGCGACGAGCTTTTCGAGCGAAGTGAACTCGCCCATCCCACGCGCCCAAGCGTAGACGTAGACAGGGTTGAAGTGATCCAACATGGGCTTGTCCTTGGCGCGAGCGCGGCGGGCGAGGTCGTTCAGATCATCCATAGGGCACGCAACTCCAGCGCAGCGATGTACGCCTCGATCTCCGAGTTCCCGCTGCCGACCGTCCTGGCCTTCAGCGCGCCCTCCGCGTCGTGGTAGAACCGCTCTGCGTAGAAGAGCTGCCGGTGGTCGCGGTGGATCCCCACCCAGCCTTCCCACAGCTCGCTGGGTTCACGCCATGCCTCGCGCACGACCGCGACCACGCAGCCGATGGTCGCAGCGTCCGAGAGGTCGGGTAGCGCGCCTGGGTCGTCGCGAAGGTTCATGCGCGAGAGGTCACAGATGCGAAACGGCCAGTCCCCGAAGCGTGTGGAGCCGACGACGAGCATCCCTGGCATCCAACGCCATTCCGCGCAAGCGACGGCGCGGCGCGCGAGAGCCTCGGGCATAGCCCAAGTCGTCGCGGCAACACTTCCCTCCGCAGGCCGTACAGGTTTTGGGCGTCACGGCACAGCCTCCCACGCAGCGACGAGTGCCTCCACCTCGGTAGGCGCGCAGACCGTCCTGCCGGACGACCCCAACCTCACCACCCACCACTCCGACATCGAGGCGTAGTAGGCATGCGCTTCGGGGTAGCCGAGAGCTTCCCGCAGCAGCGCAAGCAGACATCCCCGCGTTGCCGGATCCTCGAGATCGGGAATGGCGTCGGGGTCGATGACCAACGTGTGCTCGGTGACGCGATGGCCGAACAGCCCATCGGGACTGACGGCCTGCATGCCGAGCATCCATCGCCAATGCTTGGACGCGACGACGCGGCGCGCGAGAGCCGTGAGATCGGTGGTCATGCCTCCCTCCCGGCGGCGCGGGCCTTGCCCTCTCGGATCATGGCGAACCAAGGACGCACGATGCGCCGAGCCACCAGCAGCGCGATGGCGACCCACTCGTCCTGCGAGTAGCGGTATCCGCAGCGCGATGCGGCCTCCCTGTACGTCAGCTCCGGGTGCTTGGCCCGCGTCCGACGCACACGGCGGATCACCTTCTTCGCCAGCCTTGCCCTCACCATGCCTCCAGCGCACGGAGGCATATCACGGTGTTGTCAGCAGACAAGGCTATTCGACCTCAAGGCCCAGGGCGCGCTTCGCACGTTGCTTGCCGCGGATCCAGTACCCGTTCGACGGGTTGCCCTCGTTGACATCGTCCTCCTCGACGTACCACCGGAGGCA
>RGBZ01000105.1 GCA_009919365.1 bacterium | reverse complement strand
ATCCACTTGATCTGCTTATCGTCGTATCCAATGCCGATTACGAAGTTTTCACGACCAGAGATGACCAGCGTATTCTGTGCCGCCCAATACGTTGAGGCGTTGATGTGCAGCCAATCGTCACCGTCGCGCACGAACGCTGACGGATCATCGCCTCCCGCGACCATCGCGTCGCTCACGATCTGTGTGATGTTCCACCGATCAAGAATCGCGCCGGCGGTATTGATTTCAAAGATGGTTGACTCGACGTGAGTTGCGCCATCAACGTTGAGGTTTGGTTCAATCAGCAAGCCCACTTTGCCAAGGTCGTAGTTGTGGTGCATTCCCCACACACCCTCGCTCGCGTAATCGGCAATTTCAGTGAGAGCGCCAGCCATATCCATGCGGAAGAGCTTTGATCCACTGCCATACCCCTCGCCGTTATCAAGGTAGATCGATCCGTTCCAGAAGTAGGCGCCTTGCGAGTTGAGCCCAGGGCGACCGACCCACCGAACGTTGCCATCAATGTCAAGGATTACGGGACCCAAGCCGTTCTGGAGATGCTTCACCATCATGTAGCTGTAATCAAGCGGCACAGCAGTATTGCGGGGCGTCACATCAACGCGCGTGGCGGCGCTGAAATGGCCGGCGTATGCGGTGGTTCGCATTCGCACAGAGGTGGTGATCGCCCTGCGATTGATCTGCTTAACCGTTATGCGCACCGTGTTGTTGTAGCCGGGGTAGAGACCAAAGATTGGTACGGTGGCCTCTTTCACGCGTGAACCGAGCTTGCGTTTCGCAACGAGGTGCGCCTTCGAGTAGGTGACACTCACTGCCTTCGCGGTGCTGCCAGCCTTCGGCACGATGGTGAAGGTGATGTATTGCAACAGCGATGAGGGGACGCCGCGCAGCACGACCTGGCCGACGAATTCACTTGAGACCGTCACACGGCGCACCGTGAGCCCGTTTGCCGCTTCAGCGGTAGCGGGGGTAGCGAGCGCCGAGAGGGCGAGCGCGAGTGAGGCAACGAACGCGATCAGAGTGGTCTTGCTCGCCATGTAGGGGAGTTTAGCGGCGTTCAATGCGCACGTCATCAACGGCAACCTCAACAAGGCTTGGGCGGCCAATGTCGCCCGCGCCAATCACCACACGAACAACCTGATTCGCCCAGCGCGCGAGTGACACGCGCACCTCGGTATATGCAGCGTATCGGTAGCGCGAAGCGGCGAGGCGCTGGTGCACCAGTGTGCGGGTGCCGTCTTGAGCCTCAACCCAGACGCGGAACCAGTCGGCCGAGGTTGCCGTAGGGCCGTACGAGAACGAGGCGCTAAAGACCAGATCGCCAGGGCTGGCACCAAGGAATCGGTAGATGCGCCACCTGTTGGGGAGTATTGGAAGGGTGCGTACCCATTGATCTGTGAGATGCCGATCACAAGCGCGTTCATCGTGAGCCGATCGTCGAGCGTCGTTGCACGCACGCCAGCAGATTGCGGGAAGCGTGGCCAGGCGATGTAGCGCCCAGCAGCGTGCAAGCTGAGGTAGATCGTGATGCGCTGCACTCCGTCACGAACACGCGACGCCACAAAGTCACGCATGGCGGAGGTCTCCGGCGCTGAGAACGGTGCTGTTCCAGCGTAGTAGCGCGAGGTTGGGCTGCGCGTAAGCGTACTGCAGCACCGCCAATACGCGCTGTAGTTGCGATTCAGGTCGGTGCCGATTGAGGTGGTGCCAGGCGTTGGCTGACGGTTCGCTCGCCAGTTCCACGGTCCGTTCTCGGTGAATTCAAAGGCCAAGCCGTCAGGGTTTACGGCAAACACGATCCACACGACTCGCTCGTTGACGATCGTCGTGATCGCTTCGTCAACACCGTATCCATCGGCAAGGGTGTGGAGCAGGTCAAGCGCCTGGGCTACGGTGGCGTGCTCGTTGGAGTGATGCAGCGCATCAATGAGCACCTCAGGCTCGCCCTCTTCTGCTGCAACGTTGTCGCTGATTTTGGCAGCGTAGAGTTCGCGCCCCTCGTAGCTCTGGCCAATGGAGAAGACGTCGGCGATGTCGGGATGCGCGGTCTCAACATCCAGGATCTCAACACCGATCTGCTCGTACGTCTTGAATGCCTCGGGCCAGGGCTCGATCGCCTGAGCAGCAGGCGCTGTGCCAGCCAGCACCGTACCAATTACAACGGCAACCAAGAGACGAACGTGGCGGGTCATCACCTTCAGTATGCACCCGGTACGAATACGGGAGAGTTAGCTGCGCTTCGCCCCGCGCATTCGCAGGCCAACACCCGCCACAGCCGTTACTGCCGCAAGCAACACGAGTGCTGTGCTCAGCGGCGACCCTTCGCCGTTCGTCTCCGGCAAGGGAAGCTCAAAGAAGGCGGGCTCATAACCATATTCGTTATTGCCCTGATAGCTAAAGACCCGACCTTCGAGTACCGCAAACGGGCGATCACACTCGCAACCGAAGTAGGCATCTGTCCCCGAGAGGGTTGCCGCCTGTGTCGTTCCCGCCTCGGTTCCGTCGCTAATCCACGGGTAGTAGGCGCTTCCAAGTGTTGCTTGAAAGACGAACTGGTCCCCGATCGGCGTGTACCCGTACGGGAAGCTGCTGCTCGCGCCAGCGTTGAGGTCGGCGACCTGCTGCACCTCGACTCCGTCTGTGCGCCATGGCTCATATCCCGTTCCGCCGTTGTTGGCCGTGAAGTAGAGCCAGTCTCCGATGACAATGGGCGAGAAGACTCCTGAGCCGTCTGGGCCGGGGAAGAGATCAACATACGAACTGATCTCAATGCCATTTGTTCGTCGTGGCTCACTCCCCGTCGCGTCATTTGCAGCGGTGAAGTACAAGAGGCCGCCATACGTGATGAAGTTTGACGGGTCGCTCGAGCCTACCCCTGGGTTAAGGTCGACAAGCTCGGTTGGGCCACCACCGGTAACCCACAGTTCACGCCCGCTCACTCCGTCATTCGCGGAGAAGTACAGGACGCCATTGTAGAGGTAGAGATTATCTGGGTTTGAGCCCGTCCCAGCCGCCATGTTGAGGTCGGCAAAGAGGAAGGTGTCAACACCATCGGTTCGATACAGCTCAATGCCATTTTCGCCGTCATCGGCGGTGAAGTAGACCCAGGGGATATACGTTTCGCCTACTTCCGTGCCTGTTGGCGCGAAAGTGAAGTGCATCGGGTTGGCGTTTCCTGCGCCACTGTTGATGTCTGTCACGCGCACTGGCGCGGAGTTGTCGGTATACCACACCTCGAAACCATGAATTCCGTTGTCGGCAGAGAACCAGAGCTTGTCACCAATCACTACGGCTTGAGAAACGTTGGCATCGCCGTCGGCATTGATCCCAACCATTTCACATCCGTTTATCGCGCCGGTCGTGC
>RGBZ01000104.1 GCA_009919365.1 bacterium | reverse complement strand
AGGTGATAGGTGATGCCGAACGATGGGATCCACGAGAGCTGTTCACTGAAGGCGAACTCACCACTCTGCCCGCGAATGCCGAGCAGCATGCCGAGACTGAGAGCAAAGGTGACCAGCGAAACGCCGAGCGCGGCGATGCGGATCAAGCTTGGCCGCGACGATGGGAGGAGCGCGATGCCGAGCGCGCCGAGAAGCGGCAGGAAGATGATGAGCGAAAGGATCGGCATCTCACTCATCCTGCAATCACCAGGTACGCCGCTGCGATGGCAACGAGGCCGAATGCAATGCCGAGCGCATAGTTTTGCACGCGACCCGTTTGGATCTGTCGCAGCCCACGACCACCGCTCGAGGTGAGTGAGGCGACACCATTCACGGTGCCGTCAACAACGCGGCGATCAAACCACCAGAGTGCGTTGGCAACTTTCCCACCGAAGCGTACAAAGACAAGATCGTTGAGGTCGTCGAAGTACCAGCGGTTGCGACTTCCGTCGTAGAGCGGCTGCAGCCGCTTCGTCACACGACCAAGGAGCTCGTTGTTATCGCTGCGGAAGAGGCGCACGCCAACGACCGTGCCGATGGAGGCAACGGTGACGCTCGCGAGCATCAGGAGGCCATCAATACCGAAGAGTGTCCACGCCTCATGTTCGTGACCAAGCATCTCACTTGCCGGATGGAAGATTGGCTCGAGTGCGTGCACGAGAACGCCGTCAGCAAATGGGAAGCCGAGAGCGGCGCCGATGGCCACTGATGGCACGGCCAGAATGATGAGCGGCACCGTCATCGTCCATGGTGATTCATGCACATGCGACTCGTCGTGCACGCGGCTCTTCCCCCAGAAGGTGAGCCCCATCAGTCGGAACATGTAGAAGGCGGTCATTGTGGCGACGATCATGCCAACGATCCAGACCCAGACGTACCCGAACTTGAATGCTTCACCGAGGATCTCGTCTTTTGAGAAGAAGCCGGCGAGTGGAGGAAGTCCAGCGATCGCAACGGTGCCGATCAACATCGTGGCGTACGTAATTGGAATCTTGCGCCAGAGCCCGCCCATCTTCGTCATCTCTTGCTCACCGTTCACCGCGTGAATGACTGAGCCTGAGCCAAGGAAGAGGAGTCCCTTGAAGAAGCCGTGGGTGATGAGGTGGAAGATTGCGGGGATCCATGCGCCAACACCGAGGGCGGCAAACATGTAGCCGAGCTGCGAGAGGGTTGAGAAGGCAAGGACGCGCTTGATGTCGGTCTGCGTGAAAGCAATTGATGCGGCAAAGATTGCGGTGAAGATGCCGATCGCGGCAACGATGAGCATGGCGTCGTGGCTTGCGGCGAAGAGGGGGCTCATGCGCGCGACGAGATAGACGCCCGCGTTCACCATCGTCGCTGCGTGGATCAGCGCGCTTACCGGGGTTGGGCCTTCCATTGCATCTGGAAGCCAGACGTGCAGTGGGAACTGCGCCGACTTGCCGACCGCGCCACAGAAGATGAGCAGGGCGATCACGGTGGCGGCGGGGCCACCGAGTGCGCCAGCCTCAACGCCGGCGAGCACCGTGTGAATGTCGAGCGAACCAAAGACGACGACGAGGCCCATCAGGCCAAGGGCGAAGCCAACGTCACCGACGCGGTTCGTAATGAAGGCCTTCTTGGCGGCCAGGCCCGGTGCCGTTTTCGTGTACCAGAAGCCGATCAGCAGATACGAGGAGAGGCCGACCAGCTCCCAGGCGGCGAAGACGACGAGGAGGTTGTCGGCGAGTACAAGCAGGAGCATCGAAAACATGAAGAGGTTCAGGTAGGCGAAGAAGCGCCAGTAGCTGTCGTCGTGGCTCATGTAGCCGACGCTATAGAGGTGCACCAGGGCGCCAACCGTGGTCACGACCAAGAGGAGGGCGCCAGTAAGGGCGTCGACGTGCAGGCCGAGCCCGAAGCTCAGGTCGCCCGAGGCGATCCAGGTAAAGAGCGGCATAGAGGCACCCGCCTCGCCGAGGCCCCCCGTGAGGGCTGGGATCGCCAGGCTCATGGCCAGCGCCCAGGTGGCGATGATCGCGCCGAGCGGCACCAGGTGGGCCAGCTTGCCGAGCCGGCGCCCGATGGCCGCCGTAAAGGCGAAGCCGATCAGGGGGAGTAGCAGGAGGAGCGGTGCGTAGCTGGGAAGGGTACCGACCTCAACCACGGCCTCTGCGGTGATCATCGACTACTGCCTCATCGTGTCGTACTCGTCGACCAGTGGCGTCTTCCGGTTGCGGAAGATGGCGATCACGATCGCCAGGCCAACGGTGGCCTCTGCCGCCGCGACGGCGATGATCAGAAGGGCGAAGGCCGCCCCCTGCCCTGCCAGCGACGGGATAAATGCGCCGAGCGCGAGGGCGGCGAGGTTCACGGCGTTCAGCATCACCTCAATGCTCATCAACATGCTGATCGCATTGCGTCGCGCAAGGAAGCCGAATGACCCGATCGCAAAGAGCATCCCTGATAACACAAGGTATGGCTCTAGGTTTCCGGCGATTTGACTCACGGGAGATCCTCGCCCACTTCATCAGCCTTCGGCTCCATGGCGAGATAGAGGCCGCCGATCACGGCGGCAAGGATGAGCACGCTCGCAATTTCAAAGGCAAGGAGATACGGCCCGAAGAGTGCGGCGGCAACTGGTGCTGTGCCGGTTGCGGCTGGGGTGTCGGTGAAGACGGTTGAGCCCCACTCTGTGCTACCGAAGGCGAGCCCGAAGAGCACTGCGAGCAGCACAGCGGCGAGTGCGGCGGGCACTACCTGCGTCTGGAACGCCAACTTCACTGATGCAACCTTTGATTGTGTGAGCATGATGGCAAAGAGGATCAGCACGCTGATCGCACCGATGTACACCAGTACCTGCGCGCCGGCAACAATCGCAGCGCCCAACATCACATAGATGCCTGCGAGTGCGCCGAGCGTGAGGATCAGGAAGAGACCGCTCTTGATGATGTCGCGGCCGAAGACCACGCCGAACGCTGCGGCAAGCACCACGCCACCAAGGAGTAAGAAGAGAACATCTGACCACCCGAGTCCGATGAACGGGATGATGTCTGGGAGCGGCATCGGTTACTTGCGCAGGCTCTGTGGCAGCACAGGGAGCTGTCGAGCCGGGTCGTAGCGTCGCCCAGCAACGGTGTTCTCCCAGTTTGCTTCGCCGCGAATGAAGGTTGCTTCGGACGTGCGCTCGAGCTTCGAGAGGGCGATGAGGTCAATCATCGGCTCACTGCGATCGGTGTGCGCAAGTTCAAAGTCGAAGCCACTGCGAAGTGCATCGTATGGGCAGGCGTCAACGCAGATACCGCAGAGGATGCAGCGCGACTCGTCGACCTCGTACTTGGTAAGAATTCGTGGCTTCGGCATGAG
>RGBZ01000103.1 GCA_009919365.1 bacterium | reverse complement strand
CGCATGTGGTGATTCGGGTGCCAGGTGCTGACATTGAGCTGCTCAGTGCTGGCGACGTAACGTCGCGCCGCGGGGAGCTGCGTGTTGCGCTTGGCGATCTTGCCGAGAGCCAGGAGCGCGAGGTCGTTCTACGGGTTCGTCTGCCGCTGGGCAGCGAGGGCGAGACGATCGGCCTTACCGCTGAGCTCAGTGGGCGGGACGAGACGGGTGAGGTGCTGATGGAACAGGGCTACGCCTGGACCTATGCAGGCTCAGCTGAGAACGACGTTCAGCCACGCAACCGGGTGGTCGACCGGGTGGTCGCCCAGCTCTTTGCCGCTGAGGCTCGGGAGCGGGCAATTGCCCTCAATCGCGAGGACGACTATGAGCGCGCCCAAGCGGTCATGGTGAAGGTCGCTCGTCGTATTGCAACCTATGCGGGTGAGGATCGTGAGCTGGCGAAGCTCGTGACTGATCTCCTTAGTGAGGCGGAGCAGTGGAGCCGGCCGACGCAGGAGCGATTCCGCAAGGAGTCCTATCACGTCGCCATGTACCAGATGCAGTCGCGCATGGTGGACGGCACTGCTCGTAAGCGCGATCGCCGCTAAGCGGTAATCACTGTGGCATAAATAAGAGACCCCGCACCTTGCGGTGCGGGGTCTCTTGTCGTTCTAACGAACGTCGCGTGTCGCGCGCAAACGCGCGATGCGAATCGGCTTACTTGCCGAAGATGCTCCAGCCGGTCGAAGCGGCAGGAGTCGCCTTCGCAGCCTTAGGAGCGGCCTTGGCCTTCGCTGCCTTCTTGGCGGCAGGCTTTGCAGCCTTCACAGCCTTCTTGGCAACCTTCTTCACGGCCTTCTTTGCAGCCTTCTTAGGGGCGGCAGGAACAACGGCGGCGACGGCTGCAACTGCAGCCTTCTTCGCGGCCTTCTTCTTCTTGGCAACTGCCATCTGTTTCACCTCATCAAACTCCCCAGGCGTTGATCGCCCGGACACCTATAGCGTGCCAGACTCGCGCGGATTTGTGAAGCGGTCGGCGCGCGCGGCAACTCGGCGGTTGCAGAACAGCGGCACCGCGGCGGCGGAAGATTCGGCGAGAGGCGCTGTGGGGCTAGCCGGCGGGGGTAGCCAGGGCGTCGGGCTGGCGTGGCGGCAGGTGGATCCCAGCCAACATGCAGCGGACCGAACCCCCCGATCGCTCGATAGTTGGAATCTTGATGGCCAGAATGCGCGCGGAGGTTTCAATGGCGGCGATCTGCTCGGGGCGGAGAGCGGCGAGGGCACGCGCCGAGAGGGAGAAGATGCGCCCGCGGCTCCCCGTCAGCTCCAGACCATTCCCTGCAAACTCGGCGACTTGGCCGCGATCGATCTCGATCACGTCGCGCCCCGTTTCGCCCAACCGAGCGGCGATTCGTGCTCGTTCGGCGGGGTCGGGGATGTTGCCGAGGCCCGCGATCACAAAGTCGGTGGCGATCGAGAGCACAACATTCGTGTGGTAAATCGGTTGCCCCGACTGGTCAACGGTGTCAAAGACCTCGGCGGTGTAGCCCATCGCCTCGCACCACTGATCCAGGACCGCCTCGTTGGCGCGGCCAGAGCGGGCCATGTAGGCGATGCGGTGCACATGGTCGAGCACCAGGGCGCCCGTCCCCTCTAGGTAGCGCCCCTCGAGCTCAACAGGGCTCAGGTCGAGCACCTGCGAAACGGTGTAGCGATCACGCAGCCCATCCACCACATCCCCGCGCCGTTCGCGTCGGCGACTAGGAGCGGCCATCGGATAGAGCACCACCCTGCCATCCTCGTGGGTCGAATCATCACCACCGCGTTCGGCGCCTGGCTGGCGGCATGCGCCGCGGCAGGGGCGCCGGCGCGCTTACGACGTAGGTCGCGATCAATGATCGCCTGTCGTGATCGCTGTACGGCGATGGTTGCAGCGAGAGCGCCGAGCCCGCGCAGTGCCACATCATGAACGTCGATACGGAACGGTGGCGTGATTCCCGACATGTTCGCCCAGGCCTCATTGATCTCCACGCCAAGTGCGACGGTGGCGAAGACTAACCAGAAGGTGGTGCGGAGTCGCAGTTGCAGGATGACGACCACAGGGAGGATTGCGGTAAATCCGATCAGGAGCTGATCGGGGATCCATGAGGTGAGAACGAGCCGAGTGTCAAGTTGCAGAAACGGAATGAGCCGGATCGCCGCTTCGCCTGGAACAGCCCGTTGGTAGTCGCTGCCAATGCGGAGCGCTGAGGCAATTGGGCCGAAGTTCGTAGCGGCGTAAATCAGTAGGAAGGCGGCGAGTCCGGCTATCTGGGCGCGGCGGCGCTTCACCGTAGCGGTATAGCGAAAGAGGAGCAACGTGGTGAAAACGGTAGAGGCGATGGGAATGAGCACCGCCCACACTGGAATCGATTCAAACATGCGGAGAAGGATAGGCGACCCTTCGCCCCTGAGCCGCAACGCGCGTTAACCTACCCGCTCCCTGCGGCCGAGCCTTCCCGCGGTGAGTGGCGCAATGCGCTCGGCAATCAGGTTCGCCACCTCGCCAGTGCGCTCAAGTCGCCCCTCTATAAGGAGGAGCGATGCGCCGCGCACGGCATCGCGCATGCGCGGCCAGTCGTTGTTCCGAATGGTCACGTTGGCGATGCCGGTCTCATCTTCGATCGCCAAGAAGACGGTCCCGTGCGCGGTGGGTGGGCGTTGGCGACTCAGCAGCAGGCCGGCGATGCGGGCGTGGCCAGGCGGCTGGTGGCGCAACGCCGCGACCGTCAGCGTGCCCGTGGCGGTGAGGCGTTCGCGCCAGAGCTCGATCGGCTGCAGCTTCGGGTCAGCACCGACCAGACCATGGGCATCGCTGAGCGCCTCGATGGCGCTCACGGGGGTGAGCTCGCTCGGTGCGGCGACGGTTGGGAGTGGGAGCGCCGCCCCAGCCTCGGCGGCCTGCCAGAGCAGGTCGCGCCGCGGCACGCCGAAGGTGTCGCAGGCACCGGCGCGAATGAGCCGCTCCAACCCGCTCAGTGGCAGCGCGGTGCGACGCGCGAAATCATCGAGGCTCACAAACGCCCCGCCGCGTTCCCGCTCCGCCACCAGCCGTCGTGCTGTGGCGCTGCCAACGCCGCGCACCATATTGAGCCCAAGTCGCACCGCAACGCTGCGCGCGCGCTGCGATCCGGCGATCGCGCGCTCAGCATCGCTTGGCGTGACGATGAAGGGGTCCACGGTGATCGGTTGCAGGTCGCCAACGAGTGGTTCAGTGACGGCGTCGACGGCGGAGCGGTTGATACAGACGGGCTCCACGCAGACGCCGTGGCGGCGCGCGTCGTGGATGAGCGCCTCAACGGGGTAGAAGCCCATCGGCTGCGCGCGAATGAGCCCAGCCAGATAGTGCGCCGGATAGTGCAGGCGCAACCA
>RGBZ01000102.1 GCA_009919365.1 bacterium | reverse complement strand
TACCGCCTCACCCTGCCAGCCGCGCGACTGAAGGCGGGCGCTGAGAACCTGCTTGAGGTGTCATATGAGAACGCCTACGACACCGGTGGCGATGGCGTCTTCCGCTTCATTGATCCCGAAGATCAGGCCGAATACGTGTACACGAACTTTGAGCCGTATGAGGCGCATCGCATGGCGCCGCTCTTCGATCAACCCGACATCAAGGCGAAGCTCTCGTTGACGGTTGCCGCACCCGCCGCCTGGCAGGTCTTTGGGAACGGCGCTGAGACGTCGGCGAGCCCAGAAGGCGCTGGTGGCACGCTGCACACCTTCGCTGAGACTCCGCCACTCGCGAGCTACCTCTTTGCCTTCGCTGCCGGGCCATTCGTGGGGCGGCGCTTCGAGGTTGCCATTCCGGGTCGCGCGACCCCGGTGCAGGTTGGTCTCTGGTCGCGCGGCTCGTTGGAGAAGTACCTCTCATACGACCTCTTTGAGAAGATGACGAGCCAGGCGTTCACCTACTTCGGCGAACTCTTCGGCCGCGAGTATCCATTCGAGAAGCTTGATCACGTCTACTGCCCAGAGTTCAACGTTGGCGCGATGGAGAACGTTGGTCTGATCACCTACACCGAGCGCTACATCTTCTTGAGCACGCCAACGCCAAGCGACCTGACCGATCTCGCCGAAGTTGTCTTCCACGAGATCGCGCACATGTGGTTCGGCAACCTGGTCACGATGCGCTGGTGGGACGACCTTTGGCTTAATGAGTCCTTCGCCACATATGCGGCCGCCCTCTGCCTCACGGAAGGGTCGGAGCACACCACCGCCTGGCAAGAATTCAATGTGCAGCTCAAGCGCTGGTCGCTGGTTGAAGACGACTCACCAACCACGCATCCGATCGCCGGCACCGTGGCCGATACCGACCAGACCTTCTTGAACTTTGACGGGATCACCTACGGGAAGGGTGGCGCAGTGCTCAAGCAGCTCGGCGCGCGCCTCGGACGCGCCGGTTTCTCTGCAGGCCTCCGTCTCCACTTCCAGCGACACGCGTTCGGCAATGCCACCCTCGCCGAATTCCTCGCCTCACTAGAGGAGGGGAGTGGCGTATCACTCGCCGACTGGTCGGCACAGTGGCTGCGTACCAGCGGACCGAACCGCCTCAGTGCCGTGGTCACCCCAGGTACCAACGGCACTATCGACAACCTCATCGTCACCCAAGAGGTTGTCTCGGGCGACAACGTGCTGCGAGAACACCTGTTGCGCGTCGCTCTCCTCTACCCAGGCGACGGGCAGTCCGTCACGATTGAGCCGCACGAGGTGCTGGTGACGGGGGGGCGCACCGATGTGCCGAGCGCCGCTGGCCGCCCACTTCCGCTCGCGGTGATCCCGAACCATGACGACCTCGCCGTGGGCAAGCTTGGCCTCGACGAGGGAACGCTCCGTTTCGCCGAGACGCGAATGGAGGCCATCCCAGACGGGCTCCTGCGCCAGCTCACCTGGATGGCGATCTACGAGCTCGTGCGCGATGGTCGCTACCCGGCGGCACGCTACGCCCAGCTGCTGATCGACCGCCTCCCCCATGAGGTTGACTCTTCAATTGTGCAGGGCGTTGTGGAGTCAACACTCGGAGGCCTCCTCCTTCGCTACCTCCCAGACGGGGAGCGCGAGCGCTGGGGGAGCCTCATCGTTGATGCGGCACGCACCCGCCTCGCCCGCGGTGGGAGCGAAGGGATGCGCATTGTCTGGTCGCGCATCATGGTCATGGCTTCTGTCACCCCGCGTGATGTTGAGGAGACCTGGCAGGTAGCGGTTGGCGAGACGCCGCTCGACGGCGTTGAGATTGATCAGGATCATCGCTGGTCGCTGCTCGTGCGCGCAGCCTCGTTTGGAGCACCGAACAGTGCGGAGCGCCTTGCGGCAGAGGCACAGCGCGATCCGAGTGACCGCGGCGAACGTTCGCAGCATGAGCTGCTCGCCCCGTATGTTGCGCAGATCCCAACGGCACTCCTGGCACTCGGGTCAGCCGACGCTACGTATGCGCGCGATCTCGTCACACGCAGCGCCTCCCTTGGTCTCTGGGGATCACCAGCTTCCATGCTCAAGGCTGTTGACGCACTCCTTGCCAACATTGCCGATCCAGCGCATGGCATCCCACCAGTCGATGCGGCGCGTCTGCGACGCTTCGCGCTGCTTGAGCGGGACGGCCTCATTCGCGTGTTGCGACAGCAGGGCCCCAGCGGCACGTGACCCCGTACCTTTCAGCCGCGACGAAAGCGGCAACGGCCCGACGCGCGCTTCTCCTTCTGGCACTCCTGGCGCTGATCAGCGCCGGCACGATCATGGGCTACTTTTCGGTGCTTGATCTCATCGCCATCAGCCGAGCGACCGAGGAGGATGCGACACGCGCATTTGGCACCGTACGCACCGCGAACACGCTCCTACTCATCGCTTCTCCAATCATCTGGTTCTTTCTGCTGCGTTGGCTGCGCGCCAGCCTGCGGAATGCGCATGCGCTGGGCGCCGAGCATCCAGCCGTGGCACTGGCTGGCATCGACCGCGCCGTTGGACTCTCTGCACTCCCAGGGCCGCTCATCGGACAGCCCGGCCGACTCCTGGTTCGGCACACCAGAAGCCTTGCCGAGGCACATGGCGGCACTGGTGCATCGCGGCCGAGCGCTGATAACGGTTCGGCCCGCTGGGCTGGTCGCCTCTCACTCCTGGTTGCCCCACTTTGGATCGGCGGGCTGATCAGTTCGCATACGGATCCCGCTGCGATGATCTGGGTGGCCGCTGGCTGGGTAACCCTCTGTGCGGTCGCCGTGCTGCTGCGCCAAGCGATCGCCAAGGTGCAGCTCAGTGAAGAGTTGCAGAGCGCACTCATCACCGCAGAGCAGGTCGCCCGCGCACGTACGGCGCTGTAGCCAGCGAACATGGCCACCCGCCGGCTCCTTCCAAAGAACGAGACCATCTTTACGGGCGCGATCGTCGCCAGCGCCCTGGTGCTCGCCCTGCGTGGCTGGCTCCTCTTCCGTAGCGGCGACAACATCCTCGCCTACGCGGCAGATCCCGTTGCCTCAGCGCCAGGAATCCTTGGCGAGCAGCTCGCCCTCTCCGTCCTTCGCCTTGTTGCTGTGGTCCTTGACGTTGCTGCTGGCCTTGCCATCTTCGGCTGGACGGCTCGACTGCAGCATGAGGGGCTGCTCTCGAGCCGCGAGCGACGACTCGCCATCCTCGCTGGAGGCCTCCCGTGGACCCCACTCCTTCTCGCTCAGTCAATTGCCACGCCACCAGTGGCCCTGCTCGTCTTCACTGGGCATGTGGTGTGGGTTGGTCTAGTGGCCCTGCTCGTGCGCCGCGCGCGCGCGGCGAAACTGATCACCGACGGCCCGTTCGCCGCCGGCGGTGCCGTGGCTGCGCTGCTCTTTGGAGCATGGCTGCTG
>RGBZ01000101.1 GCA_009919365.1 bacterium | reverse complement strand
CCAACGAATGCGCCGCGCGCGTTGCCTACGGTGAGCGGACCGGTTGGATTTGCGGAGACGAACTCAATGTTGACGCGGTATGCCGGCGCACCCACGGTAACGGCAAGGTGCCCCCACGCGAGCGGTGCACGAACAATGGCGTCAAGGTGGTCAGCAAGAAGACCGGCGCGGAGTCGCAAGTTCAAGAATCCTGGACCCGCAACTTCGGCGTGTGCGATTGGCCCAAGCGCACCGCCGCCGCCGTGCATGCGCTCCGACGCCTCAGCGGTGAGCTCTGCGGCAATGGCTGCGGCGATCTGCGCTGGAGCGCGCTTCAGCACCTTGCTCCCCTTCATGGCGATGTTGGAGGCGTAGTCGCCGTGAATGACGGAGCGGGAGCCCGAGCAGGGGGTCGCGTGGCAACGCTGCGGATCGAGAGGCGGGTGCAGACGGAGGGTTCATCTCTGAATCGTAGCCGCGAACTCTGGCAGGATGGCGCCATGACATCTGAGATGGCTCCAGTAGGCACCCCGCCAACACTCCCACCAGAGGGGGCGGTCTTGGCGACCCCCGTCACCCGTGGGCAGATCGCGCGGGTCGGACTCATTCTCTTCGTCACCTTCCTCGTTGGCGCGCTGTTGTTGCGCATGCAGGCGGACCGCATTCGACCGCTCGACCTGCCACTTCCAGCCGGATGGTCGGCCGTGAGCGCCGACACGGTGCTGGCAGGCATCTCGCCGCAGAGCGCCGTTCGCGCAGCTCGTTCGGCCGATGCGCCCGTTGGTGCAACACCGCGGGTACGTCTCATTACGCTCAGTAACGGCGGCACCGATGCGCCAGATCTGAAGGGGACCTTCTGGCTCATCGTCACCGACGACGTTCGCCCATCCATGGAAATACCTGCCGAAGATGCAACGGATGTAATTCGGGCGTATGTGCTGATTGATCAAGCTGGTCGCGTCGCGCTTGCAGTTGAGCGCGGGTTTGCCGATACCGATCCAACCTTGCCGCCAGACTGATCCGCGCGAACCTCAGCACAACCTAGATCTCGAAACGATCCCCTTCACGCACCGCAACGATCTCCCCCGAGAACTCTGTCGCCGCCGCGCGCACGGCATCATTTGGATCAACCTCTGCGCCAAAATGCGTGAGTAACAGTTTCGCCGCACCTGCCGCTGCTGCAGCCTTCCCTGCGCCAAAAGCGGTAACGTGCGTGTCGCCCTCGCGCCACTGCGCTGCACCACCAGACGCCTCGCAGAGTAGTGTGTCTCCAGGTTTCACAATCGTCGCAACGTCTTCCCAGTGCGAGACATCGCCGGAGTAGGTCAACCCAGGTGCGTCACCGCTAGCAGCGCGTAGCGCGAATGACTCACCGGTGTGACGAACGCGCGCACTCTGAATCGTGAGCTCACCGACAGTGACGAACCGTCCGCCGCCGAGCGGTGGCAGCTCCGCGTCGCTACGCCACGTTGAGAACGCAAATGGCTGCAACGCATCATGCGCGCCAGCAGCCTGCGCCTCTGGAGATCGATCATCGAGCAGCGTTGCAAGGCGTGCGGCAAGGCCCTCTGGGCTCATTACTGTGACGCGGCGCCCGTCGCTCCCCATCTTGTTGCCGTGCACGAGCGCATGTCGAAGCGCGGCAAGGTCAACCCAGTGGTCAGGATGTAGATGCGAGACCGCTACCACGTCAATCAGGGGCAGGGCACGCATTCCGAGGTGTGCAGCGAGCGGTGCGTACGCGCCGTGACCAAGATCCATCACGATCGTCGTAGCGCCGCGCTGAACCAAGTACCCGGATGCGCGCGAGCCGTTGTGAGTGCGATACGCGCCCGCTGAACCGAGGACGGTTAGCGTTAGCGTGTTGGAATTGGCCACTGCTCACCCGCGGACTTCCAGCGCTTTGTTGCAAGCTCTTCAAATCCCGCTTCAAGCAACAGGTCACGTGCGCGATCGAAGTTCATTGCGAACCAATCTGGTTGATGCGCATCGGAGCCGGTGACGATGTATTCGCCGCCAAGCTCACGATAGCGGTGCACCGCCTGCGGCAGCGGGTATGGGATGCCGGTTCGCTGGCGCCATCCCGACGTGTTGATCTCCAGTGCAGTCCCAGTTTCAAGCAGTGCTTTTAGCACGGGCTCATACAGATCGGGTGCGGCCTCAAACGCAGGGGTATCAATAAATGGATAGACATACTTTCGCACGTAATCCATGTGGCCAACGATGTCGAAGAGGCCACTCTCAATGCCCGCCTGCACCTCAGCAAAGTACGGAGCCGTGTCGTGCACGTCGTGTCCAGCCCAGTTTGCCGCGAGCGATCGCTTGAATGGCGAGTCGATCCCAGGGTGCACGCTGCAGATCGTCAGGTCGTATCTGTTGGTGCGCAGGTGCTCGCGAATTTCTGCCTCGTACTGCCGTTCGTACGAGATCTCCACGCCGAGCAGGATTTCGAGGCGATCGCCGAACTCTCGCCGCAGTTCCTCAACCGCCTCCACCCGTTGCTGGTGGGGTGCCAGGGTCGCCCCGACCTCGCGCGGGTCGAAGTCAAGGTGGTCGGTCAGCGCGATGCGGGACACCCCGAGGGCGATCGCCAGCGCCGGGTAGACGTCGAGAGGCACCTCCGAGTCGGGGGAGAGGAGGGTGTGTAGGTGCACGTCGAGGGGCGAGGCAAAGGTCCCTGCCAGGGCCAGCTCGGGGCGACGGTCGCGGTCGCCGATTCGGCGAATCGGGGCGGGGCTCACTGCTCGTTCAGCCAAGCCCGGGCGGCAGCCCCCTGCAGCCCGCGAATCAAGAGAACGGCCAGAGCGATGAGGGGGAGCCCCGGGAGCCAGTTCCCCAAGGTGAGGGCGACGAGGGGCCCAGCGGGGAGAAGGATCGTGCTGAGGCCGAGGGCGAAGCCCCGCCCCGCCTCCTTCCGCTGCCAGACGAGGGTGATGGTGAAGATACAGGCGGCGATCAGGGCCATCCAGACCACCCCTTGCAGGGTGACGGGGGCGGCGGTCGCCCGCTCGACGATCGGGCCGAGCGTGAGCCCCAGCCCCGCGAGCAGGAGGAGGGCATAGGCGAGGAAGGCGGCGATGGCAATCGGCATGCCCTCAGGATGCCACGGGCGCCCCATCTGCACCCGCGACCCTGACGTGAGGATTCCCCACACCCCACTCGCCCGGCAAAGGGGGAACCACATTGACGCAGGAGCGTGGAGAGCCCTACCCTTACCGCACCACTGGGTCGCCCGGCGACCCTGAACGATGTCGGCGCCAGCAGATGCTGGTGCCCTACGCGTCGCCTCGCTGGTGGGGAGGCCCCGCAAGAAGGAGGACTAACGCATGGCGCGAAAGAATTGGAAGCTCGCTGCTGTTGCAGCGATGCTTGCCGTCGTGGCCACTGCCTGTGGGGGCAATACCCCATCGGCATCCGGCCTCGAGGGCGAAGTAACGCTCT
>RGBZ01000011.1 GCA_009919365.1 bacterium | reverse complement strand
GCGATCCGCACCAACCCGAAGGTGATCGAGGCCTATCTCGGCCGCGGCGCCGCTTCGGGACACTGAGAGGAGTAGGTCAATGGCACCACTACTTGAGCTGAACGATGTGCACACGTACTACGGAGCGGTGCACGCCCTGCGCGGCGTCTCACTGACGGTCGAAGAGGGCGAGATCGTCACGCTCATTGGCTCGAATGGTGCTGGAAAGACGACGACCCTACGAACCATCTCCGGACTCGAACGCGCCCGTTCGGGAAGCATCAAGTTGAAGGGCAAGTCCATTGAGAAAGCGGAGCCACATGAGATCGTGCGCCTTGGCGTTGGGCATAGCCCCGAGGGTCGCCGCGTATTCGCCCGTATGTCGGTGCGCGAGAATCTTGAGATGGGCGCCTTCCTCCGCAAGTCTGGCGCCGACGTGCAGAAGGACTTCAAGAAGGTGTTCGATCTCTTCCCGCGCTTGAAGGAGCGCGAAAGTCAGGCCGCCGGCACCATGTCGGGTGGTGAACAGCAGATGCTCGCCATCGGCCGTGCGCTCATGGCGCAGCCTAAGATTCTTCTCCTAGACGAGCCATCAATGGGCCTTGCACCAATCTTGGTAGAGCAGATCTTCGACATCATCACCGAGATCAACTCTCGCGGCACCGCAGTGCTGCTTGTTGAGCAGAACGCCATGATGGCGCTAGGCATTGCAAAGCGCGGATACATCTTGCAGATTGGCGAAGTTACCCTCGAAGACAGCTGCGCCAAGTTGGCGAAGAACCCGAAGGTTCGCGAGGCCTATCTCGGCGTCTAGCCGGCGACCTTGCGTAGCGCCTTGAAGAGCTGCCGCCCATCACTTCGGTCAGCAATCTCTTTCGGCATCTGACCACTCGTTGCTCCAAGTAGTCGCTGGTGTGCGGCAATCGCCCCTGCCAACCCAGAGATGTGGCGCGCCGGCTTTGCCCCACGCTCCCACCAGAGCCCGTCGATCGTCATGCCCCCCGTCTCCTTGATGCGTCGGAGTTGTATGCGCCCAACGATGGCGTCGCCTGCGTGGATCGGCATCACGTACGGCCCATACACGCGGCGCTTCTCTGGCGTGTAGATCTCCCAGCGGTAATGGAAGTTGTAGAGCGTCTCAAGGCGCTTGCGGTCGTGGATGAGCGGATCGAGTGGCGAGAGGAGCGTGACGGCGTTTGGGTCAGCGGCGACCGGTCGCGTGCCTGCTGTTGCACGCATGGCCGCCTCAAGTGCGAAGCGCTCGCCGCCAGGAATTCGCCACGGTCCCGGAAGCCCGTCAATCTCGATGTTCAGCAGCGCACCGCGTTCCGTTAGTCGGCGCACCAACTCCTTACGCTTCAACGGCCAGTCGGTCTGGACCCAAACACCGTTTGCGGAGGCGAGCCCAAGGTCACGGTGCCGCGCCAAGAAGGTGTGCTCGATCTGCTCCTCTTCGCTGACGCGGCGCTCCAACACGTTGCTCGGAATCAGTCGTTCGGCAAGGTCGAACCAGCGGCGCGAACCGTCGAGGCGGGCGAGGTGCAGTAGCCCTGCGAGCTGCAGCATTTCGAGGGCGGCGCGATAGGCGGGAGTTTGCCCCCACGACCAGGCAACAGACTTTGACGGGCCGAAGTCGGCGGCGCTGAGCGGCCCCTCGACGGTGATGCGCGCCATGATCGTGTCGGCCCACGGCTTCAGTCGCTTGTAGGTACCGTCGCGCCAGTACCGCTCACGTCGCTTGTCGGCGGGGCGGCGGTAATAAGCGAGTTCACTGGTGGGCACAATGACCAACACGCCGTTGTACTGCTCCACCAGCGCGCGGTGGGCGGGAACCTTGGCATAGAGAAGCTCGTCCACCCAGCGCGGCTCAAACCCGTCGATGCGGGCGTGGCAGACGATCTCGTGGCTGCGCCCCGCGAGGTCAACCGGATCGAATTGCAGGGAGCCGAGCCGTTCAACCAGAGCCAGCACCGAACCCTTGCTTGCGGGGAGCTGTCGCGGCGGGAGGAGCAGGTGGCGCTCGGCGAGGAAGCGGCGGGCCGCCGCCCTTGAGACGCGCAGTGGCGCGTCGCCTGCACTCATGTCAGTGAGACGCCGCCCCGCTGGCAATCGTCCGGTTTCGTGCTGTCACCATGATCGCGACACCGACCACAACGACAGCGCCACCAGCGATGAGCTGCGCCGAGATCGGCTCGCTCAAGATAAAGCTGCCCGCAAGCACGGCAACAACCGGGTTCACGTAGGCGTAGGTAGAGACGAGGCCGAATGGCGCAACGCGCAGGAGCCAGGTGTAGATGTTGTAGGCAATGAGGCTGCCGACGACAATGAGATAGGCGAGCGCGAAGATCACGTCACCCCCTAAGGCGCCGAATTGCACGCTGCCCCACTCACCGAGTAGGGTCGCAACGATGGCCCCGCCAACAGAACCGGCGAGCATCTGAATGGCCACGGCGACCCGCGAGTCCGCGGGGGTTGCGGCGCGGCGCTGACTCCAAATTGAGCCGCCACCCCAGCTGAGTGGGCTAAACAGGATGCAGGCGAGGCCGAGAGGGTCGAGACCCGCATCACCAGCATCTGGAGAGATCAGGATCACTACGCCGATGATGCCGACGGCGATCCCGAGAATGCTGAGCGGCGCGATGTGGTCCTTATAGACGACCCGCCCGATCACGGCGACCCAGATCGGAGATCGCCACGAGCGCGAGCATCGCGAGGCCAGCGAGGGCGAATCGAATGGCGACCATGGCAAATGGCGGAATGGCCACACCCTGGTCGGGATCGACCACCACGCGAATAGCGAGGTACGTGGTGCCCCATACGATGTAGATGATGAGCATCGCCAAGGCGATCGCCAGTGGCGCGGCGGCGGTGAGTCGAGGGGCCGCCTGTGAAACCGTTTTTGCCATAGCGTTGATGCTAGCCGAGACGGATCAGCCCTGCCCCGCCGCGCTCGCGTATCCTTCCATGATGCGTTCGAGTCGACTCCCGTGGATTCTGTTGGTCGTCGTTTCGGCGATCGGCTACGGGTCAGGCTCGCTGTTCGCAAAGGCGATCTACCCAACGGGCTTTGACTGGCTCGACCTGCTGGTCTGGCGGCATCTGCTCGCTGCACTCATCCTCGGCGCAGTCGTCCTTGCCCTGCCTGCGGGTCGCGCCGCCCTTCGAGGTTTAACGCGCGAGCGTGCGCTCCGCTCCTTCGCCATTGGGCTCTTCTTTACGGCCAACGCGGCCACCTACTTCGGGAGTCTCACCTGGATCGATGCGTCGCTTGCTGGCCTCATGACCTACGCCTTCCCAGCAATCGTTGCCGTGCTCTCGATCTTTTTCGCGCATGCGCCATCGGGCCCGCGGCCCTGGATCGCCCTAGCGATCGCTACCGCAGGCGTCGTCCTGGGCGTGGGAGGGATCCCCGATGCCAAAGAGCCGGCGCTGATCGGGCTCGTGCTTGGCGTCGCCTCACCGATCATCTACAGCTGCTACATCATTCTGGCCGCCCGTCTGGCAGGCGAAACAAAGAGCGGTACAGGCGCGACGCGCGGGGGCGGCACTTCACCACTCGCCGCGATCCCGCTCAGCCTCTTCGGCACTGCCGCCGGCATGTTGGTGCTCCGCGCGGCTCTCGGCCGCGATCTGCTGCCAACACCGATTCCCGACGGCGCGCTCCTGCCAATCATCGGCGTGGCGACCATCTCGGGAATCATTCCAATCGGTGCCTTCTATATAGGAGCCCAGCGCCTTGGTGCCGCCCGCGCCGCACTGATCAGCACCGTGGAACCGATCTTCACGATCGCCGCCGCCGGGTATCTCTTCAAGGAGAGCCTCACCCCGATCCAGCTAGGTGGCGGGGCGCTCATCCTCGGCGCAGTCCTCGTTGCCGAGTGGGGGTCAATCCGAACCGTCAGCCCGCGTCGACGTGCGGCGCGAACGCCAACGAACTAGGCGATCACCTCATGGCAGGCGCGGCAGCGCGCCTCGTAGGTGTCATCACCCGCCATGCCGCCGATCACGATGAGCTCATCGTTAGCGCCCGCCGGCTGGCCATTACGGAGTCGCTGAGAACGTGTCGCTTCGTTGCCGCAAACCACACAGATCGCCGATAACTTTGTTACTTCGTCGGCTCGAGCCATCAGTTCGGGAATGGTGGCAAACGGGCGCCCAGCGAAGTCTTGGTCTAGCCCGCTCACGATGACCGTGCGCGGGGCGGCCACGATTGCCTCGATGACGGCGGGCAGGTCTGGTCCAAAAAACTGTGCCTCCTCAATCGCCACCGCATCAGGGTTCAGGCGGGCTACCTCTATCTGGATCGCCGCCGCATCGGAGGCGACCACGCTCGGGAAACGAGTGCCAGTCCGGCTAACAACTTCTCCAGGGGTCACGCGGGTGTCCCGGGCGGGGGTAATCAGCAGAACGCTCTGTCCTGCAATCTGGCGCCGGGTCAGCAGTCGGACGACCTCGGCCGTCTTGCCGCTGCTCATGCAGCCGGCAATGACGTGGAGCCAGGGGCGCCGCACAACAGCCATGTGCGGAATAGTACCCGAACCCGCACAGGAAGATTTTACCTAACGTTAACAATCCAGAAACAATTCGCTAACCGACGGGCCCCATTCTGAGGGGGCGCGAATCTTTGACGACTGCGCATCGTCGTAAGAAATTCAGGAGGAAACATGAAAACCGCACTAAGACTGGTGGTAGGTGCACTCGCACTTGCCGTCCTGTCGACCGGTATGGCCAGCCGCAGCGATGCGAATGCCACCACCCCAGTAGTCACCGCATCAACAACGGGAGCGATCGGCGGCAACGGCGCAACCTTCCCGACCGATCAGTACACGAAGTGGATTGCGGACGCCAAGACGGCGAACCCAACCATTTTCACCAGCTCCAGCGACACTGGCGTTGTGATCACGTACGGTGGTGGTGGCTCAACGGTTGGTAAGACCAACTTTGCTGCAGCAGGAGCTCGTTCTGCCGCTTCAATGTTCAACGGCACCGACGCGCTGCTCACCTCGGCGGAGCGTACCGCCATCAACAGCCGCATTGGTGGAACCAACGTGGCTCCCAACTTCATTCAGATTCCGATGACCGCCGCACCAATTGCGGTGATCA
Organism: bacterium; assembly: GCA_009919365.1. Next base: position 9,978 of record RGBZ01000011.1, on the reverse strand, counting down.
CCAACCTTCCAGGGATTTCTACAAACATTAAGCTGTCCGGCCGAGTGATCTGCAGGATCTATGCAGGCCAGATCACCACCTGGAACCATGCAGACATCCTGGCGTTGAACCCAACGATTAAGGCGCTGAGGACGATGTCGGCGACCATTAAGCCTGTCGCACGAAGCTCGGGTTCAGGCACCACCTTCATCTTCGCTACGTTCTTGGCTACCGCCCCCGGCAGCGAAACCGACAAGTGTGGGTACTCGAGCGACAACTCTGGCCAGACGGCAACGTCACTTTCGGGTCTTACCGGCACCCTTTCACTGTCCGATGGCGTGATGGGGACTCGCTTCAACAAGATGCGAACGACAAACATTATTGAAGGCTCTGGCAATGCCGGCATCCAGACCGCGGTAAAGAACAACGACTATTCAATTGGCTACGTTGAGATGTCTTTCTCGTACTTGACTGACTCATCGCGCCCTGGCACAACCAATGCAAATGTGAAGCAGGCTGCGATTCAGAACTTTAACAATCGGACCAAGTTCCTCCTGCCGACGCAGTCAGGCGCGACGGCTGCGCTCGCAAAGGCGCAGGCGGTTGGTGGAGCTGTGAATGACCCAGTGAATCCGAGCGATTCGTTCCTCCATCCGGTAAATCAGGACTCTGCAACCGCGTATCCGATCGTCGGCTACTCATGGTTGCTGGTGTATAAGAACTACACCTCGTCAACAGGCGCTGGCCAGAGCCAGGTCAATTCAGGCACAGCACCAACGAAGGGTCAAGTTGAAGCGATGATCTTCTTCTTCAACTGGAGCCTGACGAAGGGTGCCGTGTATGCACCACCAGGTACAACGGTGAAGTGCTTCGCACCACTTCCAAGTGCGGTGAAGGCTGCGGTCATCACCCAGTTGAAGACGGTAAAGTACAACGACGTAACGGTCTGGCGCTAGCACACCTCGACCTTAGTCAGTAGGGTTGAACTCATTGGGCGACTCGAGAAATCGAGTCGCCCAATGACGCTAGATCGAAGTAAACAGTCATAACCGAGTACGGCCTTAAGGAACTTGCCTATTCAACTCACTATGTTCGGGTGAACATGTGCGACAACGTGGAAACGGAAGATGAGGAGTAGCATGCAAGCTAGCAGTCACGCATTTCGTACGAGCCGCCGGAGTGGAGAGCTCCCGTTTAGGCTGGTGACTGCGGCTGGCGTGATGATCATCGTTGCAACCCTTGTCGCCATTACTCTCGTGCTTCTAGAGCAAACGTCTGTACTGTGGTCCTTCGTCGACCCTTTGACCTTCTTGACGAGCGGGGGCTGGAGTGAGGTTGAGAGCCCGGCGGGGGAGATCACTGCGAGTTATGGCGCACTACCCATGCTGTGGGGCACTCTCGTAACCTCCATCATCGGCATTCTCGTGGCCGCACCTGTAGGTATTGCCGCGGCAATCTACCTCGTGGAGATTGCTCCAAAGAGGCTGGCGATCATCTTGACCTTCCTAGTTGAGGTTGTAGCAGCGATCCCCTCGGTAGTGGTCGGCCTCTGGGCGCTCAGTGAGCTCTCACCTCGACTGAGGGACTCCATCGAGTGGTGGATCGCTAGCACCCTCGGCCGCGTTGTCCCGTGGCTCTCAGAGGATTCATCAAATCCGGCGAACTCCAGTGTCTTTCGCGCCGGAATTGTACTCGCCATTATGGTGACGCCGCTCGTTTCAGCGCTCAGCCGTGAGGTGATTCGCTCTGTTCCGCAATCGCTTCGCGAGGGGCTTGTTGGCATGGGCGCGACAAAGTGGGAGACCATTCGGCTGGTCATCTTGCCGACCGCCCGCGCAGGGTTGATCAGCGCAGTGATCTTGGCATTCGGCCGCGCGATTGGCGAAACGGTTGCGGTCGTTCTCGTCATCGGTGGCGGCGCGACACTGATTCCGCCTTCCCTCTTTCAACCTGGATCCACCCTGGCCGGGCAGATCGCAATCTCGTATGGAGACGCAGGCACCGTAGGGAAGGGCGCGCTAGCTGGGCTAGGACTTGTCTTGCTTGGATTGACACTGGTGCTTAGCACGCTCGCCCGCCTTATGCTTTCTCGAAGCAACCGACAAGGGCGGTCATAACCATGACAGTCGCGCCAGGAACGCAAACCGAACAGAGATTTGCCCTTTCGGATAGCGACCGGAGACGTATGCGCACCAATAGAATCATGCTGCGTATCATTCAGGTCGCAACGTTTGTCGCCGTCTTGCCGGTCTTTCTCATTCTTATCGCAATTCTTGCGAAAGGCTTAGGCACCCTAGACCTGGCATTCCTGGTGAACAATCCGCTCGATGAGCAGGTCGGCATAGCTAATGCAATCAAGGGCTCACTGGCAATGACGGGTATTGCACTCTTGATCTCCGCACCAATCGGCATCGCAGCGGCAATTTTCCTGAATGAATACGCCTCCACGGCAGTTCAGCGGATTGGAGACACGCTCGTCGACATCTTGCTTGGAGTTCCGAGCATTGTTGCCGGCCTGTTCATCTTCCTACTTGTCGTTCCGGCCTTGGGTTACAACGGCTACGCAGGAGCACTGGCGCTGAGCGTGCTGATGACCCCAGTGGTGATTCGAACAACCCAGGAGGTGCTGCGGTTGGTGCCCGCAGGCTTGCGAGAGGCCTCCCTCGCATTAGGGGTTCCGATGTGGCGCACCACGATTTTTGTCACCTGCCGAACGGCGCTTTCGGGAATCTTGACCGGTCTGGTGTTAGCGCTCAGCCGCGGGATCGGCGAGACCGCACCACTCTTGCTCACCGCACAGGGATCGAACGATTCAGTCATTGACCTAGGTGCGCCACTGAGCTCAATGACGATCGTGATTTACAACAACACAATCTCTTCAGACCCCATAAAGTTTGCACAAGCGTGGACGTGTGCGCTTGTTCTCTTCGCCATTGCATTAACGCTCAACGTACTTATTCGATTCAAGACGATCAACAGCCGAGTATTGTAGTCAACACGAGTGAAGGAGGACTCCAAAATGGCGGACAGCAAAACCAAGGTGAACATCAAGACCTCGGCGCCCAAGAGTAGTTCGGCGCAACGAGCCAGCAACGGTGCCTCGAGCAGCACGGCGATGAGATTGCTAAATGTTGAGGCGATGTACGGTAGCTTCCGAGCGGTTAATGATGTCACCCTTGACATCGAAGCAAAGTCAGTCACCGCGTTCATTGGCCCCTCAGGTTGCGGTAAGACCACGCTGCTTCGAACGCTGAATCGGATGCATGAAACCTTGCCCGGGGCTACGGTCAAGGGCAGCATCCAGGTTGGGGGAACCGACCTATATGATCCTTCAGTGGACCCGGTCCGCGTGCGTCGATCGATCGGGATGGTCTTCCAGAAACCGAACCCTTTCCCGGCAATGTCCATCGCACAGAATGTTTCCAGCGGCCTACGCCTATCTGGGACCAAATCAAAGAGGGACGTAGCAGAAATCGTCGAGGAATCGCTGCGAAAAGCAGCGCTCTGGGATGAAGTAAAGGACAAGCTCAACGAGCCGGGTGTCAGCCTCTCAGGTGGACAGCAGCAACGCCTCTGCATTGCGCGCACAATTGCGGTCGAGCCAGAAATCGTCTTGATGGACGAGCCGTGTTCGGCACTTGACCCATTGGCTACCCTCAAGATTGAGGAGTTGATTGGTGAGCTAAAGACGCGGTTCACCATCGTGATTGTCACGCACAATATGCAGCAGGCAGCTCGCGTCTCAGACACGACAGCCTTCTTCAATATGGGAGCAGATCGCGGGGGCTATCTCGTGGAAACCGGCCCCACAAACAAGATCTTCACAAACCCATCCAACAAGCTCACAGAGGACTACATCGCGGGGCGGTTCGGTTGATCATGCTCCGAAACACTGCGCTGTCCGCGCTTTGCATGGTCGCGCTGATCGCGTGCCGTCCGAGCATTGCACCATCCTCAACGCCAACCCCCTCGTACATTGCCGGGTCACTCGTGCCATCAAAGCCGATGGCCGTGGGCATTCATCTCCCAGGGACACCAGGCGCACTAGCTGGAGGGATCGTTGATATTGAGGCCGTTGGAGCGCTAACAGCGGGAAACATCACGGTCGGCTCTCAGACGTTCTCCGGTGGTGAACTGGCATTCGTCGGCGCTGAGACCGACAATGTCGTCGACCTGTTTGTTGCAGACGCCGCCACCGCACTGCTCGCGAACGCTGCAGGCGCCGACCTCGTGATGGTTGCCTCGCTCCAGCGTTTGCCTGGGTGGCGGCTCGTGACGATCGCGTCGGGATCCACCTCTGCTGTCTCAGACCTGGCTGGGGGTACGGTCTTCGTTGATGGGATTCCGGGCGATGAAGTTCCCCTCCTCCTCGCCCTGAAAGATGCAGGCATTGATGCTGGCGAAGTCACCCTCGTGTTTCCAGATGATCCAGGGCAACCGTACGATGCAGCAAGTCTCTTAGACGGCACAATCAGAGCCGTGCTATTGAGAACGTTTGACGGATATGCGCGAATTGCACAGTACGTTGACCCAGCCACTGAGATGGGCATTGGTGAAGCAGCCTTGCGTGAGATCCCGCTTGACTACGAATCGGCAGGATCAGGGCTGGATGTGTGGGCAACTCGCACGTCAATCGCCTCTGATGACCAGAAGATTGCAGTGGCGGCAACCCTGCTCGCGTGGAGCCAGGGATCTGCAAAGTGCCGCGAAGACGTGGCAACCTGCGCAACGCAGATTAGCGACGGCAGCATCTCCGATCTTTCCGTAGAAACGCTTCAGTGGACGATCAATCAGCTCAACGCTTCAATCTGGCCTAACCCCGCGGGCCTATTTGAGATTGATGCGACGCGGCTTGGAGTCGCGATCTCTGCAGCGAATAGCGTCGGCATCGGCAGCGCGACAACCGCCGAGTCGTTGATTGATCGCTCAATCCTCAAGCTCGCCCAGGAGCAGTGGGTCCAGGGCGTTGATCGAAACGGAGCGGGCTGGACCCCACTTGATCTCCCACTTCCATAAAGAGAAGATCTACTTGGGATCGCTGGGGCAGCAGCTTTAAACTAATCGTCGGTTACCGCTTGACTCCGTGATAGCTGGAAGATATTGGATCATCGCTAGAGTTTGACTCCGCCCAATAACCCGCTCGTAGGAGTCGGTATGAAAAAGCAACGAGATGCGATGGTGCCCCGCCACGCTATTCGGGCGCTGGCACTTGCAGGTGCGCTGGTCGTAGGTGCCACGGTCGGCCGCACGAGCGCGGCGTTCACCGCAACGGCGCCCGTGACTGGCGGGGCAACCTCGGGGGTGGTTGCGCTGAGTACGGGTGGAGTGCAGCAGCTCACCTTCGGTGGCGCAACCTTGACCAACATCGGCCCCGGCGCAACGTTTACGCAAACCGTGACCGTGTTGAACCAGTCAACCGTCACCACACCGTCTAGCCTCACCGACATCGCGTTGTGGGGCGACATTACGGGCACCTCGACCGCCGCGTCCGGGCTCGGTGCTGCGCTGCAGGTCTCGATCACGCGCAGCATCGGGGGCGAGAGTAGTGAGGTGCTGTACAGCGGTGCACTTACTGGGCTCGCAGCCTATGGGTCGTTCGCGACGCCGATCGGTACGGTTTGGAGTTCTCGTAATGGTGGAGCGACGACGGGCGTCTCGGCGAAGAGTGCAACGTACACCTTTACCTTCACCCTTCCGGCGAGCGCAACAACGGGAGCTGACTCATCCGTTACGGCAACCCTCACCTTCGAGGCGCGCAACAAGACGCAATGAGCCGCATGCGTATCTTTGCCGCCTGTGCGATCGGGTTCGCCCTTGTCGCGCAGCTTGGCGGCCTGCGGCTCCTCGTCGTCTCGGGGAACTCTATGGGGCCGACGATTCGCGATGGTGATCTTGTGATCACGTCGCGCGTCGGCCCAAGAGCCGCCGTTGGGGACATCGTGCTGGTAGAGCGTCCGAGCGATAGCCAACTGCTGTTACATAGGGTGATTGAGCAAGGGGAGGGGTGGCGACGAACGCAAGGCGATGCCAGCCTCAGTCCAGACGCCGAGCGCATCCCCGACAGAGCGGTGCTCGGCGGACTGGCGGCGGTGATCCCGATGGGCTTACTCACATCGTTGCCGCTGACAGAAGTGTTGACCCAGTTCAGCACGGAGAGTCGGATCGCCCTCGGCATCACCTCAGCGTCAGGAGCTCAGGCGGTGATCGGTGACCCGCTGTTGGCGGGCACCGATCCATCGGGGCGCCTGCTCCCAGGTGGGACAGCAACGTGGACGCTGACGCTGACGCCCTGCCCGATTGGGCTAGCGGGCGAGTGCGCTGGAGTCACCAATACGCTGCGGATTGAACCGGAACGGTTCGCGCTGATTGCCACGAGCAGCATCGCCCGCTCGTTGAGAATCGCCACTACCTGTCGGGCCGTTGGAGCTACAACATGGACAGATGCCAGTGACCTTTTCACTGCCGCGTGGAGTGCGACCAATCTTGCGACAGGGCGACTCACTTCACTCTCAGCCGGGGCCGCTGCGAGGGAGTGTCAGGTGAGGATCACCCTCTTGGGAGACATCAAGGCCGCCAATGCAACCGCTGCAATTCCGCTGCGCTGGGGGCCCGAATGAACGTGAACTCAACGCAGTTTCGCGTCGCGCTATCACTAGCCCTCATCGCACTTGCCACGGCGGGCGCTGCATGGTCGCCGCGCCTCGAACTTCCCGTGAACTCTGGAGCTTGGGGTGCGCCGGGTGGCATATCTGACGGACTCGCTCTCTGGTATGACGCCGCTGAGGTTGGATCGATGCAGTTCTCCCCACGTCTTCGCTATTGGTTTGATAAGTCGGGTCAAGCGCAACATGCCGCGGTGAGCCCAGGAACGCTCCTCCCGTACCCGACGCTCGCCACGGGGGTCCCCGGGTTGCAGTTCACCGGCGCGGCGGTTCCGATTCCGATCAGCATCCCGATAGAGCCAATGACGGCGATGATCGTCTTCCGACATAGCAGCGAGGGGCTAAGTCATCCGTTGATTGGGAGCAGGACAAAATTCGTCGGGATCGCGATGGAATACGGCCGCCTCCGAATGTATAACAACGGGATCTCCGCGGGCGCAAGTACAGCGCGCACGGTTACTGGCCTGACTATCACGACGATCCGAACGGTCGTCGGTGGGACCGATAGCGTTCAATACAACGGCGGGCCAGAAACGACGTTTAACTTCACAAGTGCCGAATCCATCAACTGGATCGGTGGAATGTTTGTATCGGGAAGCACCAGGCTCTACTTTGTCGGAACCATGATGGAGGTGGTCATCTGGGGAAGATCCCTCTCGCCAAGCGAGTTGGAGTCGGCCCATCGCGCCCTCGGTGCAAAGTGGGGGATTAGCGTCCCTTAAAGAGTCGCTGCGGCAGGGCTCGAGCGACACGGACGATTAGTCCTAGACCAGCAGCTCCAGCGAGCGCGTACGGAACGGCGATGGTAAGCAGGTACTGGGGCCACTTTGTTGGCCAGAAGAGCAGTGCCACCGCACCGAGCCCAAGCCAGATCGCATAGACCGGTCGCTTGCGCGCAAGCGACACGAGGCCCAGGAGCGCAAGTGGCAGCATCCAGAAATCAAACTTCACGAGAAAGACGTTTTGGCTGTCGTGCCACGGCACCGATTGCATGAGCCAGGTCAGCTGCTGCCACATGGGGTACCCAGTCGACTGAACCTGCTCACTCGCGGCGTAGGCGGGGTGATAGGCGGCACTAGCGATGAGCCGACCAATGGGATCACTCCACAGGTATGGATTGACGGCGAAGAAGGCGAGGGCGGCGATGGCACTCCATCCGATCGCATCCTTGAGCCTGAGTGACTCATCGCGTCGCGTGCGACGAATTCGGTCGACGACGATGGCGAGGCCGGCGATGGCATATGGATACTTTGCGCCGACAGCGAGGCCAATGCCGATCGCCGAGGCAAGGTACGCGAGTCGACGTCGACGGGCGCTGGAGATGCCACGCGCAAGCTCATAGAGCGCCACGCCGAGGAGCGAGAAGAGGAGCGGAACCGACTCGAGCATCACCTGACTGGTGTATTTGATGACCCAGGTGCTTGTGGCGAGGAGGATTCCCGCGACGGGGCTGACTAGTGCCAGGGTGGCAACGGCGAGTACACCGAACGCCACCTCCATTCGTCGTACTGCAGCGAGCGTCGGCCGATGCATCAGTTCATATGGGTTAGCTGTGACTGGGAGCTCGGGGATACGCTGGATCGGCTCCATGCCCAACATCACCGTGGCGATCAAGATCTTGACGAACTGCGGGTGCTCAATGCGGTAGTTGTTCTCGAGCAGGACCGTAGGGTTTCCGGTGCGAATCTCATCGGCCAAGATCTGGCCGGCGCGCATGTAGTCGTCTTCATCGAAGTCAACAGGGAGGCGCGCCGCCTGGGTGTGGAGGAGCAGCGAGAGTGCAGTGATCAGCCCGACCGCGCCGAGTCGCAGTGCTTTACTCGCTCGGGTCATGCAGGCAGCGTAGCCGCCGACGCGGTATCGAGCAGCCAGGTTGCGGTTGGAAGAAGCGCCGCCTTCGCTGGCGCGTCAGCCACTGCGGTGGAGTTGCTGAAGATGCGCGCGAGTGCATCGGCCTTGCCGGCGCCTGGGGCGAGGGCAATCACCGCGCGCGCACTGGCGAGCACGCCGACCGAGAAGGAGAGGCGCGGTACGTGGGGCTCAATGTGCGTTGGGGCTGGCACTCCCGCGGCGACCGGCGCCCCCGCAAGCGCGAGCGGGGAGCCAGGGAAGACGCTCAAGCAGTGCCCATCGCCACCAATGCCGATGAGTACCAGGTCAAAGATGGGGAAGCCGCTCGGCGTGTGCGGTACACCTGTGGCGTGGAGCTCTGCCAGGTACGCGCCCACCGCAGCCTGTGCATCAGCAGCAGTGGTTGGCCAAGGGTGAACGGCGTTTGGCGAGAGTGGCGACGCCGTGCCATCGGTGTCGGCGCTTAACAACTGTGCGTCGAGCGGGAACACATTCGAGAGGGGATCGGCCCGCGGCACAAACCGATCATCACCGAACCAGATCTGTGTCGCTGCCCATGGCATTCGGGCGGCTCGCGATGGCTCGCGCAGCGCGCGGTAGAGCGCCGCTGGTGTTGAGCCACCAGTGGAACAGAGGTGGAAGACACCACGCGCGGCTACGGCAGAGATTGCCGCTTCAACTACTCGGTCAGCCGCCGCCTCTGCGACGCCCGCAGCGTCGTTCAGAACACGTACGGTTGGGTCGCTCATCCGATCAGCGCGCTCATGGTGCGAATGATCGCCGGCGAAAGAGGATCAACCTCACCGAACTCAAGCGACTCACTAAGCAGCGTTGCCTCTGTCCAGCGCGGCGCTTGGAAGATTCGCTCATGCACTACGACTCCGTTGATTGTGGCGATGGCGCGCGTAGAGGTTGAATCAGCGCGAACTTCGAGATCAAAGTGATCTCCACGGCGGTCCGCGGCGATGTGGACCGCAGTTGTTGTGCCTGCACCAAGTACCGATTCAACCGGGTTCAACTCAACGGCCACTGCGTGACGCATAGGGTCTTGAAGCTCGGCACGCCACCCTGCGCCACCGCTTAGGTGCAGTGGCGTCTTCACCGAAGCCTTGAGTCGCGAGGCAAGCCATGCCACGTGGTATGCAGGGCGCACAACGTTGACCGAGGCGTTGGACCCCTTCCCCCAAGAATAGTCAATTCCGATCTTGTTGATTGCCGTCAGGAATGGTGCAGCGGACTCCTCATCAAACATCGTGGCAATGGAGTCGCGCCATCGACCTTGGCGTAGGAGTGCGAAATCGGTCACTGCGACGCCGGCGCTCTCAGCTGCCGCAAAGAGGGTTCGAACGGTTGAGAGCCCGTCGCTCGGCTGCGTCGCGCCGTCAATGATCACGCGGTCAACACCCCGAAGCAGTTGACGAACATCACTCTCGGCAGCGTTCACTGGTGCGTCCCACCAGAGGAGTGTTGGCAAGTCGTGCAGTGA
>RGBZ01000002.1 GCA_009919365.1 bacterium | reverse complement strand
AAGCGACCATCACTCCTCGGACGACTGCGCGGTCAAAACTGATGGCACGGCGGATCATCCGCTTCGATCCACCAGATCAGTTCATCACTGGCGCTGTTGGCGAGCCAGGTCAACGCGTCTTTCACCTCCAAGCCATCGGCGGCGGCATCGCCGCAACGGTGGTCGTCGAGAAGAGTCAGATTGCGGTGCTCGCCCGTCGAATCGTTGAGATGTTGAAAGACCTCAACGAGGGTGGCAGCGTGCAACTCCCCAGCGCCCCACTCCCCCTCCCGCGCAAACTGCCGTCACTCGCTGAGCCATTCACCGCAGAGTTCCGCGTCGGCACCATTGCCCTCGCCTGGGATCCGCTGCTCACCCGCCTCATCCTCGAGTTCCGCGACGATATGAGCGTTGAGGATGCCGCTGCCCCGCCACCCATCAACGACGCTCCGGAGGGGCCTGATGTGCTGCGCGTCTCGCTCAGCATCGCCTCCGCGTTAGAGTTCGCCGAGAACGCCCTGCAGCTCGCCGCTGCGGGCCGACCGATCTGCCCCAATTGCGGCGTGCCGCTCGATCCACGCGGACATCGCTGCGCACGCAAGGCCGCCCTCCTCAACTGAGGTGACCGACACAGCGTCGAAACCTAACTGGCGCGGAGCGCTCCCCACCGCATCCGGTCTTGTTGCTATTGATGAGGCGATCCGCCTGATGCGCCTCTCCCCCGAGCTCACACCAATCGGGCGCATCGCCGAGGCGAGTAACGCGAGTTTCCTCTGTGAGATAGAAGGGGGACTACAGGTCATTTACAAGCCGATCCGCGGTGAGCAGCCGCTCTGGGACTTCCCCGAGGGGAGCCTCGCGGCGCGCGAAGCTGCCGCATATCTCGCGAGCGAGGCACTAGGCCTTGGCGTGGTTCCCCCAACTATCCTGCGCGATGGCCCCGCGGGCGAAGGTGCGGTGCAACTGTGGATCGACCACGCTGGCGTGCAACGTGCGATTGATCTCGTCAATGCTTCAGATGAAGGGTTGCGCCGCCTCGCACTATTCGACGCGATCGTAAACAACGGCGACCGAAAGGGTGGGCACATCCTCCCGCTTCCTGACGGACGCATCCTCGGTGTGGATCACGGGGTCACCTTCGCCGTTGAACCGAAGCTGCGCACCGTCCTCTGGGCGTGGCGCAGCAAGGCGTTCACCGCAGAGGAGGAGAGCATCATCGCCGGCGGTATGCAGGGGCTCACTGCTAACGGAGCGTTGCGCGCGCAGCTCTCGCCAATCCTCGACGGAGAGGAGATTGACGCGCTGGCGGCTCGCCTTAGCGATCTCGCAGCGACCGGCTGCTTCCCAGAACCGAGCCCCGACTGGCCGCCACTCCCGTGGCCGCTCGTCTAGTGGCGATCACGTTACGGTAGTAGAGACTCGTCGACGATATCGCTAGCCTTCAGCCCTTCAAGAACCTGCTGTCCAGGAATCGAGCGCATGAAGCTGATCGACGTCTCCCAACCCTCTACGCTAATCGCTCCGTAGCCGGCGGACTGCTGCAGTGGGCCAGCCCAGACACCGACCGTAGCCTGCATGACGGCGAGTGAGTTAGCGCGGGCCGCAGGTGTCGCAGTAACCTCCGGGACGACCTTCGCCGCTGCATCAACGCCGAGCTCCGGGTTTGCCGCAATCTGTCGCATCGCCTCAAGCGTTGCGGCAATAAAGGCGCGGATCGCGTCGCGCTTACTTTCAATCGTTGTTGGCGATGAGATGAGACCAGGCCCTGCAAATGGCGCCGCAGCCGATGCGTAGAAGACCTCAACCTCAACCCCTGCCGCCTGCGCCTGCACGAGGTCGTTGTTGGCGTAGCCAGTGGTTGCATCGGCGGTGCCGCTGATTAGCGCCTGGGTCTGACCAAAATCTGGGTAGAGATCAAGCGAGACATCGCCAATGCTGAGCGACGCCTCGTCGAGAATACCGAGCAGTGTTAGGTAGCCCGAACCGTATTGGCCTGGCGTACCAACGCGCTTCCCCTTGAGATCAGCCGGGCTCATGATCCCTGCGTCGGTTCGCGCGATCACAACGTTTGGCAGCACACCGTAAATCGTTGCCAAATAGCGCACCGGAATTCCCTTCGAAACGGCGGGGATCATGCTGGTGCCGTCGGCTAGGGCTAGATCAAGTCCGCCACTGCCGACGAGGCTGATGAGGTCGGGGTCAATCTGATTCTGTAGGGTCACCTCGAGGCCTGCGGCAGCATATGCGCCGCTCTGCTGCGCCAAGTAGAAGGGGGCGAACTGAACGCCGGGAATATAGCCGAGGCCTACGGTGAGCTTCACCGGTGCCACTGAAGCCGATGATGACGGCGTTGGCGAAGCACTCGATGTGCATCCAGCGGCAACGAGCGCCAACGACCCGAGCAATACGACCAACGTCTTCTTCATGGCTATCCCCCCTACATGCTGGATCGCATTAGGCGATCGAGCCACTCGCCCACGATCGCGCCAACTACAGCCAACGTTGCTGCAACACGCGCCCCAGCAAGGATGCCGCTGCGTGCCGCCGGGAGTCGCGCGTACCGAAGGCTCTGCCAGCGCGTTGCTCCAAGAGAGCGCATCAGCTCAAGTGTTCCGGGGTCTACGTCGCGCACGGCGACGAGCGTGGAGATTGCAACTGGAAAGAGGGTGATCAGCGCGCAAACGGCAATCTTTGCTGCGAGCCCTGGCCCGAGCCAGAGCACCAGAACAGGGCCGAGCGCAAGGATCGGCGTTGACTGTGCTGCGACGAGGTAGGGGCTCACCACACGTCGCGCCGAGCCGGAGAGGCCGAGGGTGACACCGATGATGAGCCCGAGTGCGCCGCCGAGCAGACCGCCAACCGTTACCTCGGTCACCGTCGGCACGAGATGGCGAAGCATCGTGCCGTCAGCCCACGCCTCGGCGAACCGCACCGCGATCACCGACGGTGCAGGGAGGATGAATTGCGGCACTGCTGCTGCGCGGACGCCAAACTCCCAGACCGCCAGCAGGAGGGCTGCGACCGCGAGCGGGGTCAGCTGGCTCAGCCTACGCATGTGTCACCGAATTGAGAGCGGCGTAGAGGCGCGACTGTCGTGCAGCGCCGTCAGGCGAGAGGAGGGCTGCGCGGCGCTCTACCGGCGGCAGGCTGCGTAGCCCCGGAACCTCAAGCGCAATCGCCCCATTAGCGCCGAGCATCAACACCCGGTCAGCGACGAGGATTGCCTCCGCAACGTCGTGCGTTACGAGTAGCGTTGATGCGCCGGCGACCAACTCAGGGAGTTCGTCGTCAAGGCGGGCGCGCGTGATGGCATCGAGCGCGGCGAACGGTTCGTCGAGCAGCAGGAGTGACGGCCTTCGCACCAGTGCGCGTGCCAACGCCACGCGCCCACGCTCGCCGCCCGAGAGCTCAGCCGGATTGCGATTGAGCAACCCGCCCGCGCCAACGCGCGTGAGCGCCGCCTCAGCGGTCGCCCGAGCAGTCGCCAGCGACTCGCCGCTCAGCTCTAATGGGAGCGTGACGTTACGCAACACGGTGCGCCAGGGAAGGAGTCGTGACTCCTGGAAGACAATTCCGACCTCAGGGCGACCGGGGGCGGCCGCACTCCCAACGAGCGCGATCTGCCCAGCCGTTGGCATGAGGAGTCCGGCCACAAGGCGCAGAAGCGTCGACTTCCCTGATCCGTTGGGACCGAGAAGTGCCACCGACTCGCCAGCAGCAATTTCCAACGTGAGGTCCTGGAGAACGTGGCGTGCACCGTACGAGTGCGAGAGCCCCTCAACCTGCAGTATCGGCATCAGCACATCATTGCGCGCAATGCCTGCGCGCGCCAATTAGGCGCTGGCGGCGGCGCGGGCTGATGCTGCTCGCCGCACCGGGCGTACGTAGAAGAAGAGTCCGAAGAGCAGGTATGCCCCTTGCGCGAGCAGCGTTGTGAGCTCCGGCGTTGAGCTGTAGCCAACGATGGCGCGCAAGAACTGTCCGATCCCCTCTTTGTGCGGCAAGAGAGCGGAGATGTCGTAGACCGGATTGATCAGGGCTGGCAGAAGGCCAACCTCAATGAACTCATGGACGCCGTACGAGAGAAGGCCGGAAGCAATCACCACGAGAGCGGCGCCCGTCACATTGAAGAAGGCGCTCAAGTTCAGTCGCATGCCGAGTCGGAAGATCAGCACACCGATGCCAGCGGCGATCAGTAGTCCGAGCACTGCACCGAGCACGACAGAGAGCCCCTCCCCCGCCGCAGCTGTCGACTGGCCGAGCAGGAATAGTGCTGTCTCAATTCCCTCGCGAATCACGGCGGTGAAGGCAAGGAGTACAAGTCCAAGTACCGAGGCTGATGCAACGGCGCGATCGACGCCCTTGCGAAGATCAGCGCCGAGGGTGATCGCCTGCTTGCGCATCCAGAAGAGCATGTACGTAAGGATGACGACCGCTAGAAGGGAGGTTACGCCGGCGAAAATCTGCTCGGCGGTTCCTTGGAGGCTCCCGAGCGCGACAAATGCGAAGACCCCCACTGCGGCGGAGGTGACGATGGCGGCGGTGACGCCAAACCAGACGCTGGCAAGTCGGTCGGCGCGACCGATCTTTACGAGGTAGCTCGCAATGATGCCAACGATGAGTGCGGCCTCGACCCCTTCACGAAGTCCGGTGAGAAGCCCTCCGAAACCCCAGGCGATGGCGCTCTCCATGTGAACCCTCCCTCGCAGATACTGCAGCCGTTACGAGAAATGGTGCCATCTCTCGTTGGGAAGTGTCAACCGCACCTGTCTAATGCGACAAGCGACCTTGTCTTTTTTGTGTGCCTAGCGGTCGAGAACGAAGACCGGGAGGCGATCAGGGTCGATGCCCAGCTCCTTGATCGCCGCAGCCGCCTCGGCCGGCGTGCGCTCCCCACCGCGCGTCAGCGCCACCATTGCGGCGGCGGTGATGTGCTTGGCGTCCACCGAGAAGAACTCGCGAAGTGCCTCGCGCGTGTCGCTCAGGCCGAAACCGTCGGTGCCGAGCACCAGATATGGCACATCAATCCACGGGGCGAGAAGGTCTGGGAGCGCCGTGACCCAGTCGCTCGCGGCCACGATCGGCGCGCCGCCACCGCCGAGCTGATCTTGCAGCCACGACGTTCGTGGCGCGCTTTCCGGGTGACGCCGATTCCAGCGCTCAACGACGAGGGCCTCGCGACGAAGCTCTGAGTACGAAGTTGCCGACCAAATCTCAGCACGGACACCGAAGCGTTCGCGCAGCAGGTCGCGCGCGGCAAGCACCTCGCCCATGATCGCGCCCGAGCCGAAGAGGCGAACGATTGGCCCAGTTCCGTCGGCATCCACCTCAGCGAAGCGATAGAGGCCACGATGAATCCCCTCATCGACATGCGCCCCCTGCGGTCGCGCCGGTTGCGCCTGGTTTTCGTTGTAGATCGTGAGGTAGTAGAGGATGTCTTCGCGGCCACCATGCATGCGGTCCATTCCGCGACGAATGAGCTCCGCCATCTCATAGGCGAACGACGGATCGTACGCCGCCACATGTGGATGGAGATGCGCGATCAACAGTGAGTGGCCATCGTCATGCTGCAGCCCCTCGCCAGCGAGTGTTGTACGCCCGGCGGTTGCGCCGATTAGGAAACCGCGACCGCGTGCATCGCCCACCTGCCAGATCTGATCGCCCACACGTTGGAATCCAAACATGGAGTAGAAGACGTAGAACGGAATCGTTGGCACGCCGTGCGTTGCATACGCAGTCGCGGCCGCCTGGAAAGAGGCCATGGAGCCCGCCTCGGTGATCCCCTCTTCAAGGAGCTGGCCACTCTGCGACTCGCGATAGCTCAATAGCAGCTCAGAATCGACCGGCTCATAGCGCTGACCGAACGGCGCGTAGATGCCGCTCTGCTTGAACAGTGGATCCATGCCGAATGTGCGCGCCTCGTCTGGAACGATCGGCACAATCTGCTGGCCAATGTTTGGATCGCGCAAGAGGTTGCGCAGCAGCTTGGCGAACGCCATGGTGGTGCTCACGGGCACGCTGCTTCCCGCAGAGAATTCAGCATCGACGGCCGCCTCCGGCGCACTCCACGTAATCGGATGAACCACGCGGCTTGGCAGCGGCCCGCCAAGTGCTGCGCGGCGCTCGTTGATGTACTTGACCTCTGGGCTATTTGGGCCAGGGTGGTAGTACGGCGCCTCCGGGATCTTCTCGTCAGGGATCGGCAGCCCGAGTCGATCGCGGAAGGCGAAGAGCTCCGCCTCGGAGAGCTTCTTCGCTTGGTGCGTCACGTTCGTCGCCTCTACTGATGGCCCGAGTGAGTAGCCCTTCACAGTCTTCGCCAGGATCACCGTGGGCGCACCCTTATGCGCGACCGCAGAGGCGTAGGCGGCGTGGATCTTGCGGTAGTCATGACCGCCACGGCGCAGATGGAGAAGGTCGTCGTCCGAGAGATGCTTCACCAGCGCTCCGAGCTCTGGCTCTGGCCCGAAGAAGTGCTCACGAATGTAGCCGCCACCTGCAACGATGTACTTCTGGAACTCACCATCGACGGTTGCGTCCATCTTGCGAACGAGGTGCCCACCAGCATCATTCGCCAAGAGCTCGTCCCACTCGCGACTCCAGATCACCTTGATCACATTCCAGCCGGCGCCGCGGAAGAGGCCTTCCAGCTCCTGGATGATCTTGCCGTTGCCGCGCACTGGGCCGTCAAGTCGCTGCAGGTTGCAGTTCACCACCCAGGTCAGGTTGTCGAGCCCTTCGCGCGCAGCGAGGGTCAGCGCGCCAGCGGACTCGGGCTCATCCATTTCGCCATCACCCAGGAAGGCCCAGACGCGGCTACCCGACGTGTCAGTGAGTCCGCGGTTGTGGAGGTAGCGGTTGTAGCGCGCCTGATAGATCGAACCAATGCCGCCGAGGCCCATGGAGACGGTTGGGAACTCCCAGAAGTCTGGCAACAGGCGCGCGTGCGGATACGACGGTAGACCGCCGTGTCCCGCCGTCTCCTGGCGAAAACGGTCGAGCTGCGGCGCGCTGATGCGGCCCTCAAGGTAGGCGCGCGCATAGATGCCGGGTGCGGCATGGCCCTGGAAAAAGATCTGATCGCCGGCTCCGTTTTGCTTCCCCTGGAAGAAGTGATTGAAACCAACCTCGTAGAGGCTTGCCGCGCTGGCGTACGTGGCAAGGTGCCCTCCGATACCGGCATGCGTCTTGTTGGCGCGCAGCACCATCGCTGCGGCGTTCCAGCGAATGATGTGGCGGATACGGGTCTCCATCGCCTCGTCACCGGGGAAGGTCGGCTCGTCGCTCGTCTTGATCGTGTTGATGTACGGCGTGGTCGCCAGGGTAGGGAGATTGACGCCAAGGTCGCGCGCGCGCGCCAGAAGGCGCATCAGCAGGAGCTTTGCACGCTCAGGGCCGTGGGCGGTGATCGAGCGCTCAATCTCACCGATAAGGCGCGCCGTCTCCGTTGGGTCGGCGTCGGGGATCTGCTCAAGGAAGTCGAAGGTCTGCACGATGGCACAAGGGTAGCGCCCCGTGCGACCATGCGGGTATGGCAAAACCGCAACGTGCTCTCCTGATCGTCGATCTGCAAGTTGACTTCGGTGACCCCTCGGGGAGCCTCTTCGTCCCTGGTGCCCCCGCCGCCCTCCCCCACGTGCTGCGCCTGGTTGAGCGTGCCCGAGCCCACGGCGAGCTCGTCGTGTGGAGCCAGGATTGGCACCCCGAGAGCACAGCGCACTTCGCCCCCCAGGGCGGCGTCTGGCCCGTGCACTGCGTCGCGGGGAGCTCAGGGGCCGAGCTTCTCCCTGAGGCGGTCTTGGCCCAGCGACCAGGCGATCTGGTGATTCGCAAAGGGGTGGCCGGCGAGGATGGCTACAGCGCCTTCTCGCTGCGCAATCCGATCAGCGGCGAGGTCCGCTCCACCGAACTTGCGACGCTCCTGCACAGCGCAGGCGTAACGCTCGTGACGATCTGTGGCCTCGCGACCGATTGGTGCGTGAAGGCCACCGCGCTCGACGCACTAACCGCTGGGTTCACCGTTGAGGTGGCCGTTGCCGCAACCGCGGGTGTTGAGCTTCGCGACGGCGACACCGCCGCGGCACTTCAAGAGATTGAGTCTGCGGGCGGGGTGCTCTGCTGATGCTGCTGCTCTTGGTCGCGGGCTTCGGTCTGCTTGGCGCAACCTTCGTTGAAGTCCTGCTCGGGCGACTGATCAGATCAGGTGCGATTCGACGCCCCGAGATCAACCTCACAATAGAGATTGCAGCGCCGCGCGCCGCTGTGTGGGCCTACGCCTCAGACATTGCGCGTCAGCCTGAATGGATGCACGAGATGAAGCGCGTGGAGATGCTCACGCCACCACCAGTGCAGCCCGGCTCGCGCGGTCGGGCCACCGTGCGCATCTTCGGTATCTCGACAACCGACGATGTGGTGATCACTCAGTTCGACCCACCGAGCACCTTCGCTATTCGGCACGAGGGGAAGTTTGTTGGCGAGGGGCTGCTGCGCTTCACAGAGATTGATGCAGGGCGGACGCGGATTGATTGGATGGAGTACCTACGACCACCCCTCTTTGCAAACATCGGAGGGTTCGTTCAGCGGCCCATTCTCGGTTCAATCTTTCGATCGGATCTGCGCCATCTCAAGCGCATCCTGGAAGAGAGCTCGACCGCGAGCTAATCTCCGCAGGAGATCTCGAGTGGAATGGGGTCGCTGCCGAAACTCTTGAGTTGCCGATCGACGGTGGCCGTTGCCCCTGGCTCAATGCGCGGCGTGGAGATGATCTCGGAGAGGCCGGCGCTGCCGATCTCGCTCGTTGTGACCTGACAGGTGGCGGACCCCGCGGTAGCCCCCGTATTGGTGATGGTGATCGCAACGGCGAGTCCACCTGGCACTGAGTCGGCGGGGCTCATCGCCACGGTGAAGGGCCCAATCCCTCGTGATGCGCTTCCAGCAAGGGAGGCGAGAAGGAGGACCGCTGCGCCAATGCCGAGAAAGACAGTGCCGTGCGCCTGGCTCGCCGACGGCTGTGCGAGGCCGAGTGGGTTGCAGCGCTCGCAGAGTGCCGTCTGCAACGAGACGGGCGCGCCGCAGCGAACGCACGCTTGAACCTGGTTGCGCACTGCTGCTTCGCTCATGCGTCCATCATCGCAGTTTCGCGAGAAGTTGGAGCGCATCTCTGGCATCGCGTTCGGTGCGTACCGTCACGATCAGGCCATCGGCGCCAGCGGCGCGGGCTCCTGCAATCACCCCCTGCGGATCTCTCCCGAATGCCGAATCGGCAAGGGGCTCGCTAGCACGCAGCTCGTAGAGCAGGTGTGCTCGAACTGGTGATCCTGTGCGCCCAGCGGTGCGTTCGATCTCGCGCAACTGCGCGCACCCCACTGCAAACGTTGCTGATGGGGCCACCCACTCATCGGCAAACGACGCCGCCAGGCTGATCGAGCTTGGGTGGTCGCCCGCGATGAGTAGGCGCACGCGGGCACCTGGCCGCGGGGCGCTCGCTGCGCCGCGGAGTTTTCCTGCTTCGGTGAGCGTGATCCGCTCGCTCGGATCGCCGCTCAACATGGCACGTGCAACGGCAACCTGTTCGGCCAGCGCCGCAATGCGCTCGCCCACATCTCCGTACGGCATGCCCAGCGCGTCGTGTTCTGCGGCGTCACCGCCAGCGCCAATGCCGAGCGTAAATCGTCCCGGGGCAACCGCATCGAGTGTCGCTGCAATCTTCGCGGCGAGCGCTGGATGACGCTTCGTCACATCGAGCACCAGGGTTCCAACCTGCAGGCTCGGATTCAGCGCGAGTGCGGCGGCCGCGAGGCTAGTTGCCTCAAGCACCGGTCGCTCCGGTGCGCCGCGACCCATGAGGTGATCCCAGATCCAGAGGCGATCAATCGGCGCGACGGCCAGAAGCGCAGCGGCGCGCAGCCACGCATCCCCCTCTAGGCCGATGGTGCCGAGGGCAACGCCGACAGGGAGCGACGCGGATGGCGTCATCCGTGAACGAGTCAGCGAGCGCCGAGCGTCGCGGCAGCCTTCAGCGCAGCGCCGATCGTCAGGTCAATGCGCTTGATCAGTTCATCTTCAGGGAGTCGATACCACGGCTCGCTGCCCCCCTTACGCGCCTCGGCGACAACCTTCGGATCGCGAATCGTGTCGGAGACGGTCAGGATCGTTCCGGCGCGAACCGATCGCCCCTTAGCGCGTTCGCGCATCGCGAGCAGGAACATTGCCGCTGACTCCATCTCGACGCCGAGGTAGCCGCGTGCGCCCCATCGCGCGGTGCCGAGCGGATTCGGATCGTAGAAGACGTCCGAGGTAACGATCGGCCCGACGTGCGTGGTCAAACCTTCAGCCTTCGCTGCGGCGACAAGAACGTTCGTCACATCAAAGTCGGCGGTTGGTGCCGTCGGCTCGTCGAATCCGAGGATTGGACCGATGCCGCTGCTTGCAACCGCCGCAGAGGCAACGATCACATCACCCGTATCAAGATGCAGGAAGCCGCCGCAGGTGCCGATGCGCACGAACGTCTCAACGCCAAGATTCAGCAGCTCTTCCATGACGATGCTCGTTGTTGGCGTCCCCATCCCCGTCGTTTGCACGCTGACCGGCACGCCGTTGATGGTCCCCGTGTAGCCGAGGAGGCCACGATGCTCGTTAACCAGCCGCGCCTTCTCGAGCCCACCATCAAAGCGGGCCGCGATCCGCTTGGAGCGGTTCGGGTCTCCTGGCATGAGGACGATTGGGGCGTAATCGCCGCTCTCGGCGTGAAGATGGATCTGGGCCATGGAGCACCTCCGCAACTTCTGGGCCCACCTAAGGACGGCAGGCTCCGTTGCGTGTAGCGTACGCCTCATGAGCCCAAGAGGAATCCACGATCCCGCAATCCGGACCTTCCTTGACCGACCACGCTTCGGCACGATCTCCACGATCGACCCCGACGGAGCCCCCTTTGCCGCCGTGGTCTGGTACGCCTTGGAGGGTGATTCCATCGTGGTGAACACGGCGGGCGGACGTCGCTGGCCCGCGAACCTCCGACGTGATCCCCGTTGCTCACTCATGGTGGAAGACCGCTACGACTACGTACAGATCCTCGGCCACGCGCAGATTGATGACGACCAGGAGCGTGGGCAGACTCAGCTCAAGAGAGTAGCGGCCAAATACCTCAGCGATCCAGCGCTCCTCGCGAGCACAATCGATCGCCTGAGCGCGATGGAGCGTATCGTGATCACCATCATTCCAGATCAGGTCTTCGCGCACGGAAAACCCGCCGCGAGCCAGGAGTAGGGGGCGTCAATGGGGCACGGGGCAGCAAGGATCGGCTACGCGGCAATGCTCGAACAATTCGGCCCAACCGAAGTTGTTGACTATTCCGTCGCTGCCGAGCAGGCGGGCTTCAGTGGCGTGATGGCCGCCGATCACTTCCAGCCGTGGGTCCCCGAGCAGGGCTCTGCACCATTCGTATGGAACGTGATGACACTTCTTGCAGAACGGACCAAGGGCGACGTTGGCCCCGGCGTCACCTGCCCAGGCTGGCGCATGCATCCAGCAACCGTTGCGCAGGCGTCAGCGACGCTTGAGACAATGTATCCAGGTCGTCACTGGCTTGGCCTCGGCTCTGGTGAGGCACTGAACGAACATGTCGTAGGCGGCTACTGGCCCGAAGTTGGCGAGCGCATCGCTCGAATGTTTGAGGCGATCGAGATCATTCGCAAGCTCTTCACCGGCAACGAGGTGAAGCACGCCGGTCGCTGGTATCAGCTTGAGAGCACACGGCTCTGGACGCTCCCCCCTACCCCGCCGCCCATCTATGTAGCGACCGCCGGCCCAATCACTGCCAAGAAGACCGGGGAACTCTGTGACGGCATCATCACCGTCGGCGCCGCCGACGAGAAGATTCAGACCGTCTTCGATAAGTTTGCCGAAGGGGCGCGTGCGGCGGGAAAGGACCCCGACAAGATGCCGAAGATCCTGCAGCTCCATCTCTCCTGGGCGCCGACCGACGAAGAGGCGCTCGCGAATGCGATGCGTGAGTGGCCGAACGGTGGGATGAAGTTCCCGAAGCAAGATATTCGCAACCCCGCCGACTTTCAGCAGATGGCAAAGCTCGTGCGACCAGAGGACTTTGCTGGGCGCATGGTGATCTCCAGCGATCTTGAGACGCACCGCAAGACGATCCAGCGCTACCTCGACATGGGCTTTGACAAGATCTATCTGCACAACGTAGGTCGCAACCAGGCTGAGTGGGCCGCCGCCTTCGGGCGCGAGGTGCTCCCCGCACTGACGGCGTGAGCCCGCGCGTCGCACTCCTCGCTGGCGGAGTTGGCGGGGCAAAGCTCGCCCACGGTCTTCGCGCGGCACTCCCCGCCGGAGATCTCTCCATCATTGCGAACCCGGGTGACGACTTCGAGCTACACGGGCTCACCATCTGCCCGGACCACGACACCCTTCTCTATACCCTCGCCGACCTCGGCGACCGCGAGCGCGGCTGGGGTCTGGCTGGTGAAACCTGGAACGCCCTTGAGCAGCTCGGCAAGATCGGCGCACCCGACTGGTTCCGACTCGGTGATCGCGACCTTGCCCTGCACATTCACCGCACCGCGCAACTACGCGCGGGCGGGAGACTGACAGAGGTGAATCGCGAGATCCAACGCAAACTCGGACTCACAGAGGCGCCGATCCTGATGGCCACCGACGATCCGCTGCGCACTCGGCTGCGCACCGAGAGTGGCTGGATGGAGTTTCAGCCATGGTTTGTCGGCGCACAGGCGAAGCCTGAGGTCCTTGAGGTGGCATTCGATGGCGCCGAAGCGGCGCGCCCAACCACCGAGACGCTCGATGCCCTCGCCACCGCTGAGCGCATCGTGATCGCGCCGTCGAATCCGCTGATTTCGATTGGCCCGATCCTTGCCATCCCCGGCATTCGCGAGGCGATCGCTGAGGCGCGCGCTCGTGGCGCACGAGTGGTGGGGGTTTCGCCGATCGTTGGCGGGAAGGCTTTGAAGGGACCAGCTGACCGCATGCTCGCCGCGGCCGGGCTCGATGTCTCGCCGGCCGGTGTTGCCAAGTATCTGACCGGACTGATGGATGCACTCCTGGTTGAAACGTCAGACCTCACACCTGCCCTTGCCGCTGCGATCGCGCCACATGTTCACAAGAGCGTCGCTGCGCCGATCGTGATGACGGATGATGCTGCGCGCCTCGCCGTGGCGCGCGCCGTTCTCGCCGTTTCGTGACCGTCACCGCCGTCCTCCCCTTCCGTTCGATTGATTCCGCGAAGTCGCGCATGGCACCACTCCTCAGCGAGGAGGAGCGCCGCGAGTTCGCAGCGCGCCTCCTTGAGCGCACGCTGTTGGCACTCGGCCACGCCGCCCGTATCGATAGCGTGGTTCTGGTCTCCCCCGATCCGCTCGCCCGCGCCCTGGCGCGCAGCGGCGGACATGAGGCGCTCGATGACGGCGGCGTTGCGCTCAATGCGGCGATCGCGCTCGGTGTACGCCGCGCGGCGATGAGCGGTGCATCTGCGGTGCTGATTCTGCCCGTGGACCTTGCCGAAGTGAGCGCAGCAAACATCGATGCGCTGCTGAGCGGTTGGTCGGGATCAGATCCAGGCATCCTTGCATCGCCAAGCGGCGGCACATCGGCGCTCTTGGTGCCGCTCCCGTGCGATTTCACGCCACAGTTCGGGGCGAATAGTGCAGCGGCGCATCACACCGAGTTGAGCCGCAACGGGGCTGCCGTCCAGGAGCTCAGCTCGCCGCTCGCCGCCGACCTCGATACCCCCGAAGACCTGAGGTCCGCAATGCAGCGCGAGCAGTCAGCCAACGCGTCACGCCCTACAGCGGGCCTGCTCGCACTCCCTATTGATGGACTCGGTGAGATTCAGCCGGGCGACGACCTTCCAGCCATGATCGCTGGCTGCGTGGCGACGATCGCCGCGACGAGCGCGATCGGCGGCCTGCGCAGTGATGACGTGATCGCCGTGACCCAGAAGATTGTCTCCAAGGCAGAAGGAGCCATCGTTGATCTGACCACAGTAACGCCACGATCAGAGGCGGTGGAGTACGCAACGAAGTGGGGCCGTGACGCGCGCCAGGTTGAAGTGGTGCTGCAACAAGCGACACGCGTCGTACGAATGGATCGCGGTGTGATTATCACGGAGACGGCGCACGGATTTGTGCTCGCAAACTCTGGCGTTGACGCCAGCAATGTTGGCCCGCGCAGCGGCGAAGTGGTGACCCTCCTGCCACACGATCCCGATGGTTCGGCGCGCGCGATTCGTGAGGCGATCCGCCTGCGCACCGGCGTGGCACCCGGTGTGATCATCACCGACTCCTTCGGTCGCCCATGGCGCCTCGGCATCACCGACGTGGCGATTGGCGTGGCCGGCATCGCGGCGCTTGAAGACCTGCGCGGTAAACCCGACGCCGATGGCCGCACGATGGCCGCAACGGTCCGCGCCGTCGCTGACCAGATCGCCGCCACCGCCGAGCTCGCGCTCGGCAAGACCGCCCGTCGCCCGCTCGCCCTGATCCGCGGCGCGCACCCGCAGGTAGCTGAGGATGGGAGCGTCCAGTCAAGCCTAATGCCCCCGGATTGGGACCTCTTCCGCTAATCGACCAGCCCAGATCTGCAGGGGGCGTAGAATCTGAGCATGACCAACGCGGAGGCCCCAAAGGGATTCGGACTGACGATTGACTTCGGCGGGGCCGCGCCAGCCGCCGATCCTGTCGTCGCCACAAAGACCGCTTCCTCCGTCCCGACCGAGACCAGGCTGCTGATCCTCGGCTCAGGGCCTGCTGGCCTGACGGCGGCGATCTATGCCGCTCGCGCCGCTCTCGCCCCCGTGGTGATTGGCGGCTACGCCCCTGGCGGGCAGCTGATGTTGACTAGCGAAGTCGAAAACTTCCCAGGGTTCCCCGAAGGAATCGACGGCCCAGAACTGATGGCAAAGATGCGCGCGCAAGCGGAGCGTTTCGGTTCGATCATGGTTGACCAAGATGCTGAACGCGTCGACCTGAGCTCTCAGCCGTACCGAGTGTGGAGCGCCGGTCGTGAGTTCCACGCCGAAGCGATCATCGTCGCAACCGGTGCATCGGCGCTCTGGCTCGGACTCGATTCAGAGACTCGCCTCCGCGGGCGAGGCGTAAGCGCCTGTGCAACCTGCGACGGATTCTTCTTCAAGGGGCAAGAGGTTGTGGTGGTCGGTGGCGGCGACACCGCGCTCGAAGAGGCGCTCTTCTTGACGCGCTTCGCAACCAGGGTGCACCTCGTGCATCGTCGCGAAACCTTCCGCGCCAGCAAGATCATGATCTCACGTGTGCAGGCGCACCCATTGATCGAGCTGCACATGAATCGCGAAGTGGTAGAGGTGCTCGGCGACAAGAGCACGGAGGCCGTCATGTTGCGCGACACCACGCCTGGCGCGACGAGCGCCACCGAACGACTTGCAGTTGGAGGACTCTTTGTCGCAATCGGCTACAAGCCGAACACGGCACTGCTTGGCGGTGCACTCCCTGTGGATGCGGGGGGTTATCTTCAGCTTGAGAGTGACACAACCGCCTCCCAGATTGACGGAGTCTTCATTGCCGGTGACGTGCATGATCACCGTTACCGTCAGGCGGTCACCGCCGCAGGCGACGGCTGTCGCGCCGCACTCGATGCGGAACGCTGGCTCGCGGAGCGCGACGCCTCGAGGTCGTAGATGTCGCGGAGTGAGGATGAGATCGCCCTCATCGACACCGCACGAGCCGAACTCCTCTCGCTCGTCACCCACGAGCTTCGTACGCCCCTCGCCGTGCTTAGCGCGTACGTTGAGCTGCTCTCCGACGCAGCAACCGGCGCATCTCCGGCGAAACCAGCCGACCTCACCGCGTGGCGCGAAGCAGCGATGCAGCAGGTCGGTCGCCTGAACCTACAGATTGACTCGATCCTTACGGCCGCCCGACCTGGCTCCAGTCTTCCCCTTCAGCCCACGCCGATGAACCTTGGCGAAGTCACTGGTGCTGTGATTCGAGAGATGGGGCCGCTCCTGCGCAACCACTCTCTTCGGTGGGAGCAGCCAGAACCCGAGATCGTCGTTCTTGCAGATGAGAGTCGGTTTCGCCAAGTACTCGGTCACCTGATCGAGAATGAGGCGAAGTATGCCCCCATTGGGGAACCGGTCTCGATCGGATGCTGGGTACGCGATCGCCACGCCGAGTTGTATCTCACTGACGACGGGGTGGGGATCCCTCGCGAAGATTGGGAGGAGATCTTTGAGGCCTTCGTTCGCCGCACGCAACGCCCCTCCACCAGTGGCTCGGGGATCGGCCTGTACGCCGCGCGACGCCTCATGGGGGCGATGGGTGGTGCGATCAGAATCGAGCCGAACGGATTCGGTGGGAGCAGATTCCTTCTCACGCTGCCACTCGCCCCTGTGCACCACGGTGGCCTTGCCTCATGAGCACCGCAGAGCCAACCACTCCACTAGCAGTCTTGGTGGTCGATGACGACCCGGCGCTCGTTGGTGCGATCACGGCCCTGCTGATCGCTGGTGACTATGCGGTACATGCCGCGTATAACGGCGTTGAGGCGGTGGAGGTCTTCGAATCCACGAAGCCGGCGCTAGTCCTGCTCGACCTCGCAATGCCCGGCCGCGACGGCCTCAACGTGATCCACGAGATTCGTACCCGCAGTGCCACGCCGATCATCGTGCTGACGGGTGAAACAGATGAAACAGCAAAGGTCGATGCCCTTGACGCTGGCGCTGACGACTACGTCACCAAACCATTCGGTCGCCAAGAGCTTCTCGCTCGCGTCCGCGCCGCCCTGCGCCGCGGTGGTGAGCCGGCCGACGGTTCCGCCCGCGACCGCACGATCGTTGGCGCTGCCGGTCTGCGCATCGACATCGCTCGGCATGAGGTGCACGTCGGGTCGCACCTCCTCGCTCTCACCAAGACGGAGTTCAACATCTTGGAGGCCCTCGCCTCTGTGAAGGGTCGCGTTGTGACGCAGCAGCGCCTGCTCGCGGCCGCTTGGCCGAACAAGGCCACCCCTGATCCTCTCCTGCTCAAGCCACACGTCGCGCGCCTGCGCAGCAAGCTCGAAGAGGTCGGAGGCCCACTCCCGGAATCGGTCCGCGGGGTTGGATACCGAATCGGTGGGCTCTAGACCCGCTCAAGCAACCGCATCTCGCGTGCGCGCTCATCTGGCGTTTACCAGAAGACCCTAGAATCGCCCTATGCAGGAACTTGCACAGGGAGCCCCCGTGGCCATTCGAATTCTCCGAGAGCAGCAGCGCATTGAGCTTGATTGGCGCGATGGACATCAGAGCGCCTACGAGGCGGTCCCGCTGCGATGGCTCTGCCCCTGTGCCTACTGCCGCGGTGAGGCTGGACTCCCGGGCTGGCTCGATGCCAATCCAACCCTTAGCCCAAGCCAGACGAAGCTTGAGGGGGGCGAAATGGTTGGGAGCTATGCGCTCTGCCTCTTCTGGGGCGACGGCCATCGCACCGGCTACTACACCTGGTCGCTGCTTCGCCAGCGCTGCGCCTGTGCCACCTGCATGAGTGCCCCACGATGACGCTTGGCGTCAGTCGCGAGCTCTCCCTTCTCGCCTTCAATGCGCGCGTGCTTTCAGAGGCCTCCAGCGAGTCTCGACCGCTCCTTGATCGCTTCCGTTTCCTTGGCATTGTTGCCTCAAACATTGACGAGTTCTACGGAGTACGCGTGGCCGGCATTCGTGATCAACAGGTTGCTGGCGTACGCGCCCCTGGCCCAGACGGTCGGACTCCCGACGTGCAACTGGAGCTGATCCGCGAAGCGACGGCGATCCTCACTGAATCTGCCCAAGGGACCTGGACAACACTTATCGATGAGCTGCGCGTTGAGGGTGTGCGCCTTCGGGAATGGAGCGAACTTGACGGAGCAGAGCAGTCGCTTCTCTCTGAACGGTTTTCGCAGGAGATCTTCCCAGTGCTCACCCCCCTGGCAGTCGATCCGGGGCACCCATTTCCACTGATCAGTTCGCTAAGCCTCTCTCTTGCCATTCGAATCCGTACTGAAGGGGAGGATCAGATCTCGTTCGCACGCGTTAAGGTACCCACGATCTTGGGTCGACTTGTCCAGTTCGGTGATGGTGACTGCATTCTCATTGAAGAGCTCATCGCCGCCCACCTCAATCTCCTCTTCCCGGGGACCGAGATTGTCGACGCGCATCTCTTCCGCGTTACCCGAGATGCCGACCTAGACACCGTTGAAGATGAGGCTGATGACCTTCTAGAGGCGATTGAGGAGGGGCTCCGCCAACGCCGATTCGGCAGCGTCGTTCGCCTAGAGGTGCACCCTGAGATGCCGGTGGAGCTGCGAGAGATGCTCTTGGCTGGACTAGAGATTAGCGAGCGCGAGGTCCAGATTGTCGACGGGATCCTTGACCTCACCGTTGCGCTGCAGGTTGCGAGCCTCCCTCGACCTGATCTGCGCGTCCCACGATGGCAGCCGGTCACGCCGGCCCGAATTGCCGCGACCAAATCTGCGGAGGCGCCGAACGGCGATATGTTCAAGGTGATCGCGGAGGGCGACCTCCTGGTGCACCATCCATATGAAAGCTTCGAAGCCAGCGTCGACCAGCTCTTTGCGCAGGCGGCGGATGATCCCAATGTGCTCTCGATCCGTTCCACCCTCTATCGCACCGGGGCAACATCAAGCATCCCTGCGCACCTCATTCGAGCCGCCCATGCTGGAAAAGAGGTGGTTGTGCTCGTGGAACTGAAGGCCCGCTTTGACGAGGCGGCGAACATTGAGTGGGCGCGGCGACTGGAAGAGGCTGGGGCGCATGTGGTCTACGGTGTGATGGGCCTGAAAACGCACTGCAAGGCAACACTGATCGCCCGTCGCGAAGGTGCAGCGATTCGCCGCTACGTGCACCTTTCAACCGGAAACTACAACCCGAAGACGGCCCGCGGCTACACCGACATCGGCCTCTTCACCACGAACGACGTGATCGGGGCCGATGTGGGAGTTCTCTTCAACTTCCTCACCGGTGCCGCCCGAACCTCGTCGTACAAGAGCATCCTTGTTGCCCCAGAGCATCTTCGGAGCGAGCTCACTCGTCGCATTGAGCGCCTCGCGGAGCACGCACGCGGCGGCGCCACCACCTCCATCGCCATCAAGGTGAATGCACTCATCGATCCCGACATGATCCAGGTTCTTGACCGCGCCGCAGAGTCGGGGGTTTCCATTGACCTCATCGTGCGCGGTATGTGCGGGCTCCTCCCGGATTCAGGACGTCACGGCGGTCGCCTTCGGATTCGGTCGATCATCGGCGACTACCTGGAGCACAGCCGTATCTATCGCTTTGAGGGACCCGAGGGGGTCGAACTCTTTGCGGGGAGTGCCGACATGATGGAGCGAAACCTCGACCGTCGCGTTGAGGTGCTCTTCCCATTGGGGGAGGGCGAGGTACGCCGCAAGACTGAGGAGATCCTCGCAGCGTTGCTTGCCGATACGTCGAATGCCTGGGCGCTTCAGCCCGACGGGGCGTGGAGCCGCCTCGCCGATACGGGCAACTCCGCCTTTGAAACCTTGCGTCAGGTTGCGATCACTGCTGCTCAGGCATAATCTCGCCATGGAGCGCGAGTTGAAGTTTCTTCTCAATCATGCGCACATCCCCACACTCCCCAATGGCTACCACCTCGGCGAACCAGAGCCGGCACTCCACCTCCTTGATGAGTACGTTGATGATCGGGGTCAGATCCGTGGCGCCGGCTGGCGACTGCGACGGCGCCGATCCGACGGCATCGCAATGCGATACACCCTCAAATCGGTGCGCGCTGCGGAAGATATAGGGCCCCTCAGCGAACGAGCCGAGATTGAGCACGCACCTTCAGAGGGCGAAGAGATTCCTAGAGAGATTTTGGCGGCTCTGAAAAACGGCGGAGTGGATGTCGCCCACCTTGGTGAGCGACTGCAGTCGTACCTCACGCTGCGCCAAGAGCGCCTTCCAATTGCACTTTTCTACGGCGAGATCGAGGTCGCGCTGCTCAGCATTGACGAGGTGCGCGCGCAAACGCCAACACCGATGATGGAGCAACGGTGGATTGAACTTGAGATTGAGTTCCTTCCGACGGTTGCCTCTGAGATATGTGATCGGGTCGCCATTGAACTAGGCGCGTGGCTCACGTCACAGCCAGGGGTCACTGCGGGTGGCGAGTCTAAAGTTGACCGAGCGGGGCGGTTGCTCTCAATCTCGATCTAGCGAGGCGAACCTGCCCGAGTCTCCATCACCAGCAGCGGGAGCGCCTCGCGCCATCCGCTACCTGCCCGCGCTACGGCAACAACCAGGCCCTCACGAATTCCACCTCGGTCAACAGTGACTTGGCGCGCAGTGGTTCGCTGCAGCAGCGCTTCGACAATCGCGATACCTGCTGGGAGGAGTCGCGCACGTCGCTGTGAGATCGCGAATCGTTCGGAAACCTCCTTCGCCGTTAGCGCGACGAGCCGCTCACCCATTGCAACAAGGTCATCGCGGTGGATGGTGCGGCTGATCAAGGTTGCTGGAACAAGCTTTAGGAGTCGAGTCGCCGTCCCACCAACCAAGATGAGGCGATGTACATCTGCAACGGTGAGGTCAGCCAGCGCGATCTGCGCGTGACGGCGCAGCTCCTGCCATTCGCGTTGGCGCGGAGGGTCTTGATACGAGACACGCGCCAAAAGGCGCGCCGATCCGATTGAGACGCCGATCGCACGCGGCATCTCGCCAGGGTGCAGCTCGACCGCCTCAGTTGATCCGCCTCCAATATCGACGACGAGTTGCGGCACCGAGTGGTCGTGGCCATGGTGCAGTCCGAGCACCGTAAGGAGCCCTTCCTCTTCATGCGTCAGCACGATCGGTGCATTGAACTTTGGCGTTCGTAAGGTACGCAACACACTCTCTTGATCTCGAGCGCGACGGAATGGCTCTGTGGCGACAACGAAGAGTTCATCAGCACCCAGGATGCTCGCCCTCGTGCGGAAAGCGGTGAGGGCATCGCTGATCGCCGATGTTGCCTTGCGCCCAATCGTTCGATCCTGCTCAACAAGCCGACCGAGTTCGATGGGCATAGACTCATCAGCGATCACCTCTTGGCGCACCCCGTCGGAGACCGCGACGTAGAGATGCGTCGAATTGGAGCCGATGTCAACGACGGCGCATACCCGCGGGATGCCAGCCTGGGAGCTCCCCACCCGGCCGCGGCGGGCTTTGGGGGTCTGCGGGGTGCCGCCCGAACGCGGCCTCGCCGCGTGGACACTGCGTGAACGCCTCCCTGCCACCATTGGCGCATCCTACCCGCGAACGGAGATTCGCTCTTCGCGGGGCTGGGGCGGTAGGATGATGACCAATTCAGCGAGGGGTTTGGAGGGGCAATGCCGACAGGCGACGACCAAGGTCGGGTGGAGAGCGAGATCCAAGAGATCCTCGCGCGCACCGCATCGGACGGGGCGTCAGCTGCACCACAGGGTGCCCGCGAACCCCTCGACCGTGAACTTCGCTCAATTAAGGAGACCGTCATCCGCATGGGAAGCATGGCGGAGGCGGCGATCCGCGACGCCCTTGACGCCCTCGTCACACACGACGCCGAGAAGGCCACTGCGGTAATCATCGGAGATCGCAAGATCAACGATATGCAACACGAGGTCATTACGGCGATAACCACCACGATCGCCACACAAAGCCCAGTCGCGCGTGACCTGCGCAACCTCTTGATGATGAATCACGTCGTCTATGAACTTGAGCGAATCGGCGACCATGCCGCCTCCGTGGCAAAGATTGCGGCCCAGCTCGCGCCGGAGCCCGCACTGCAACGCTACCTCCACCTCCCGGAGATTGGCGAGCTTGCAGCAACACAGCTCCACGGCATCTTGATGGCGCTCGTTGACGCGGATCCAGTGCGCGCCCGCGAAGTGGCTGTCAGTGACGATCAGATTGATGCCCTCTACCGACAGTCATTTGACGAGTGCATCCGCCTGATGGAGGCAGATCAGTCCAACGTCGCCCGCGGCACACGCCTCCTCTTTGCAGCGCACTACTTAGAGCGTATCGGCGATCGCACCACCAACATTGCCGAAGACATCGTCTACCTGGCCTCTGGAGAGGTCGAGGACCTCAATCCTTGAGCTCGGAGCGTGCATCGTTGAGCAGCGACCTGAAGCGCCTCTACATCGTTCGCCATGCGGATGCTGGTAACCCAGCCGAATGGATCGGTCCGGACGCAGAGCGCCCGCTCAGTTCCAAGGGGGTCAAGCAGGCCGCCCGACTGGCAGCAGCGCTGGTTGCCGCTGGCACGAACGTCGGAACTCTTCGCACATCGCCCGCTCGCCGATGCACAGAAACCTGTGCCGTTATCGCCGCGGCTCTGGAGACCACCGCCACGATCGACGAGCACCTCGCCGACGGCCCATCCGCGGGGCATGTCGCGAAACTCCTCTCTCGACGTGGTCACGACGCCCTGCTCCTTGTCGGGCACCAGCCCCATCTCGGTAGCCTCATCGCTGAGTTGACCGGCATCCCCTCAATCCCCGTTGAGAAGGGGTCCATGATCCGGATCGACATCGCCGCCCCGTACACGCCAGGGAGCGGTAGGCTCGTGGCGCTCGTTCCGCCTGCGCTCCTTCGTGCTCCAAAGAGCGAGCGCTAGCGTTTCGCCGCGCGAGCGGCAGTTGCCCCTTCACCTTCAACACAGAGAGCAGTGAGGCGTAGATCGCGCGCCCACGCAGCGTCCAGAGCATCTCGAAGGGTCCATGCCGCAATCTCGAGCCCTGCTTCGCGCCAGCGGGCGATGTTCGCGTCGCTCAAGAGCTGCATCGATACAGAGACGCCCTCGCAACCGAGATCTATCGCCTGTTCCGCATGCTCCACCGATTCGGCATTGAGCCAGCGCGCCAAACCGGGCGCGCGCTCTTCAACCGTTCGGAGTATCCCGGGGTAGAAGCTCGAGACGACGACCCCCTCAACCTCGGGGCCGCGAGCAGCAACAAGAGTGGCGAACAGCGCATCGGTGGGCTCCTCTTTCAACTCCAGATCCATCAACGTGGTGTCGGGCATGGCAGCAAGCATCTCTGTGAGGCTTGGCACACCAATCTCCGCTAGTTCCGTAGCCGACAGATCGTGCACGCGCCGTGAAATCCCGAACAGGCGATCGAGCGTTTCGTCGTGCACGATCACCGCAATCCCATCGGCGCTATGACGCACATCAAACTCCACCCCATCACACTGCTCCGCGCCTGCAGCGAGGGCGGTGAGGCTGTTCTCACGGGTCGCTTCGTCGTGAGCCCCTCGATGAGCGAGGAGGATTGGGCGCTGGACCGCTTCCCGTGCGCGACCAATCGCGCTCAAGCGACGATTCAGGAGGCTGCCCCTGCGGCTGGCAGCGTCATCGTGAAGGTGGTCCCGACGCCTGGGTTTGAGGTAACGGTGATGTCGCCACCGTGCCGAAGCACTGCATGGCGGGCAATCGCGAGGCCGAGTCCAGTCCCGCCGCCACCGACGGCCCCGGCGCCACCATCTACCCGCTCCACCGTGAAGAAGCGTTCAAAGATGCGTGAAAGGTGGGCGCGGTCAATGCCTATGCCGTGATCGATGACGGCAAGCTGTGTTCCGCCATCAATCATGCGATCAATCTGCAGCTCTACTCGCCCACCCTCGCGGCTGTATTTCACGGCGTTATGGACGAGGTTGGCGACCGCCTGGCGCAGGCGATCGCGGTCTCCCGTGATAAGAAGTGGACCCGTTCCGAGAACATCAATACCGCCACCGTGCTGCGCTGCAACGGGAGCAAATCGATGCGCCACCTCTTCGGCTAAGGCAACCAGGTCAAACTCGGCCATACGAAGTGGTATCTCCCCCGCCTCCAGCGTGGCAAGATCGAGCATCTCGTCGGCCATCTGCACGAGGTGGAGCACCTCAACCTCAATCTTGGCGCTCCGACTCGCCACGCCAGCTACATCGCCCTTGTCGGCGGCGCCGCCAATAGTCTCTGCAAGGAGGCGAATCGTAGATAGTGGTGTGCGCAGCTCATGCGAAAGGTTGTCAACGAACTCGGTGCGGATCTGTCGCAGTCGACGCACTTCCGTGAGGTCGCGCAAGACGAGCCAGGCTCCACCGTCGCCATCAGGTGCCGCCACGACAGAGACGTAGCGTGCCTCATCGGAGTGTCCCAGTCGCCCGTCGCGGATATCAATCTCGCCACGATGGACCTCACCCGCGATTGCCTTACGGGTGAGCTCCTCGAGCCGAATGTCGACGGTCGCCTCGATCAGTGGCATGCCACGGAATTGCACATCCCCGCGGGCAAGGATCTCGCCGGTGACGGGGCTTGCCGCTCGAATCACGAGATCCGAACCGACACGAAGGATCGCGTCATCGGTCGCCTCAAGGAGGGCGTTCAGGCGCTCAGAGCGGCGATCGGCACGCTCCCAAGCCACATCTGCCCGGCTGCTCTCGCGCGCTGCCCTATCGGCCTCGGTCGCTACATCTTGCGCCGTAAAGCGACGAACGACCAAGTAGGTGATCCCTGCGGAGACTAGTACCGTTGTGAGCCCAATGACGAAGTCGGGCATCAGGCTGCTGGGTGAGGATCGCGAGCCGCATGTCGCGGTGGATATCCGCGAGCGAGTAGCGCCGCCTCAATCGCGGCACGATCGCTCGCCTGGGCGGCACGAATTGCGTCAAGCACTGCGCCGATCGGGAGAACGTTGCGCTCCCCCGTCGATCGCCGCGTGACCTCGGCGCCGCCCGCCTCAAGCGAGCGTGGTGAGATCGTAATCATCCACGGGGCCCCGATCAGCTCGGCATCGGCGAATTTCACACCAGGGGTCTCGGCACGGTCATCCACGAGAAGTTCGATCCCTGCGGCCTCCGCCTCCGCCTCAAGCGCGAACGCGATCTCGGCCACCTTCGGATCCTTGTTCGCGCCAACGATCGCAATCTGCGCATCAAACGGGCTGATGGAGATCGGCCAGGAGAGGCCCTTCTCGTCGTGGTGCGCTTCGGCGATACAGGCCACGGCACGACCGACACCAATCCCGTACGAGCCCATCACGATTGGGTGCGAGACGCCCGCCTCGTCGGCATAGGTCGCGCCGAGCGCGCCGGTGTATCGCGTGCCCAACTTGAAGATGTTGCCGACTTCGATGCCGTTCTCAATGCGCAGCGTGCCGCCGCAGGCGAGGCATGCATCGCCCACCTTTGCGGAGGCGATGTCGGCGACGGCGGTCGGTGTGTAGTCGCGGCCCACATTCACACCGGTAAGGTGATAGCCCGCCTTATTTGCACCGGCGACCATGTTGGAGGTCGAGGCGACGAGTTCATCTACGACGACGGTTGCACTCTTGATCCCAACAGGCGATGCGTACCCTGGCTCCATGCCGGCGGCGCGAATCTCTTCCTCGCGGGCGGGCCGCAGGTCGCGCGCAGCGATGGCGTTCGTCAGCTTCGTCTCTTCGACCTCATCGTCCCCGCGCACAATCGCAACGATCAGTCGCCCGTCGCGATCGGCGAAGAAGACCGCCTTCGCGCAGATTGATGCAGGAACCTTCAGCTGTGCCGCGAGTTCATCAATGGTTGAGGCTCCTGGTGTCGCAATCTCCTTGAGCGGCTCCTGAGGAGCGCTTGCTGAGATCTCGCGCTTCACAGCAGCGACCTGGCGGTTTGCCGCTGCACCGCAGCCGTCGCAGAGCACCAGGCTATCTTCTCCAAACGGACTGAATGCCATGAACTCGTGGGCGAGCGAGCCGCCCATCATGCCGACATCGCTAGCCACGGCGATCGCCTCTAGTCCGAGCCGCGCAAAGATGCGCGTATAGGCGTGGTAGTAAAGCTTGTACGAGCGATCAAGTCCCGCCTCATCGCGGTCGGCGCTGTAGGCGTCCTTCATCGTGAACTCGCGCACGCGAATCAGCCCTCCTCGTGCCCGTGGCTCGTCGCGCCACTTTGTCTGGAAGTGGTACATCTGCTGTGGGAGCTGACGCCACGAGTTGATCAGTTTGCGAAGCAGGTCGGTCACCACCTCTTCGTGCGTCATTGCCAAGACCATGTCTCGTCCACCACGATCGCTGAAGCGACCCATCTCTGGGCCGATCTGGTCGTAGCGACCTGTCTCTCGCCAGAGGTCGGCCGGGTGCACAACCGGCATCAACATCTCCTGCGCGCCGATGGCGTTCATCTCTTCGCGAATCACTTGCGTAACGCGCATGTTGACGCGCATGCCGAGCGGGAGGAGTGAGTAAATTCCAGCACCCAGCGGTCGAATGTAGCCAGCACGCAACAGCAGGCGGTGTGAGGGCATCTCCGCGTCGGCGGGATCCTCCCTGAGGGTCGTAAAGAAGAGTTCACTCATGCGCATGAGGTCAATCCTACCCGCGCGCGGGGCTCTCGTTCAGGAGT
The DNA here is from genome assembly GCA_009919365.1 of bacterium. The sequence continues at coordinate 8,022 of RGBZ01000002.1, read as the reverse complement.
GGTGTGGGGCTCAGGCTGGGCGACGGAGAACGTAGCCGATCCCGCGAACGGTTTGTAGGGCGACCGGCTCCGCTGGGATGTCCTCCACCGCCTGGCGGAGGGCGTGCATGTGGACGTCTACCGTTCGAGTCTCGCCGGCATAGTCGTAGCCCCAGACCTTGTCGAGAAGCTGTTCGCGGGTATAGACCCGTCCTGCATTCTCAATGAGGAATGCCAGCAACTGAAAGGCCTTGGGCTTCAGGTGCACCGGGGCGCCGTCGCGCAGGACCCGCTTGCCCTCAAGGTCAACCTCAGCCTCAGCGATGCGGATGCGGCCCACCGCCAAAACCGGGGCGGGAGCGATGGCCTGTCGACGGAGGACGGCCCGAATGCGTGCGATCAGCTCACGCGCCGAGAACGGCTTCGTCACGTAGTCGTCGGCGCCGAGTTCGAGTCCACTGATCCGATCGACCTCAGACGCCTTGGCGGTGACCATGATGATTGGTACGCGCGATGTGCTTCGAATCGAACGACACACCTCAATACCGCCCATCTCAGGGAGCATAAGATCCAACAGGATCAGATCTGGCGGAGTCTCTCGAAAGGCGGCGAGTCCAGACGCACCAGTCTCTGCTTGCGAGACGATGAATCCCTCACTCGATAGCGCGTCGGCGAGGGCCTCCCGAAGGGCGCGCTCATCTTCGATCAACAACACCTTGCTCGTACGTTCAGGCATTGCGCAACTCTGACGTGCTTGCGTTATCGGCAGGTAAACGTTGGGGGCGCTGCATCAGCGTTATGGCGGCATCAAGGTGGGCTATGACGCGTGCGCGACCGAGCAGCCGCATGCTGTCAAAGAGGGGTGGCGTCGCTGTGCGGCCGGTCACGGCAACGCGGAGCGCCATGAAGAGGTCGCCCGACTTCCAGCCCGACGACTCGGCTACCGCCCGCAGTTGAACCTCGAGCGGATCTTCAGCATCGAGAAGTGGCTGATCGCCCTCCCCGATCGCCTCTGCGATCAGCGGCCGCGCCGCAGCAAGGGCCTCTAGGGTAGTGGCAGCATCCCAACGCTTCGGTACTAGTGCTGCGCGATCATGCTCGAGCGCGGTGGCGAAGAGAAAGTCGGTGAGGGTGACGGCAGACGAGAGAAGTGGAATGCGATCTCGGATCAGTGGGATGAGCGCAACGATTTCAGCATCGGTAGCCGGTCTCTGCAGCGTGCCGTTCGCTGCAGCACTCTCATAGAAGGGGCGGAGCCGCACCAGCAGCTCCTCGTTGCTCAGCCGCCGAATCCATTGGCCATTCAGCCACTCCAGTCGGGTGCGATCGAATACTGCGCCCGCCTTCTGCACATGCTCAAGGTTGAAGCGTTCCTGCAGCTCATCGATGGAGAGCACCTCATCTTCACTCCCGGTTGACCAGCCAAGCAGCGCGAGGAAGTTCACGAGCGCCTCAACGAGGAAGCCCTCGGCGCGATAGTCCGCCAATGCAGTCTGACTCTTGCGCTTGCTCATCTTCGTACGGTCTGGGTTCAAGATGAGTGGTAGGTGAGCGAACTTTGGCAGCGGGACGCCGAGCGCTTCAAAGAGGAGGATGTGCTTCGGTGTATTGGAGAGGTGGTCTTCACCGCGAATCACGTGGGTGATTCCCATGTCGGCATCGTCGACCACCACGGTGAAGTGGTAGAGCGGCGTGCCGTCAGCGCGCAAGATCACCAGGTCTCCGCCCAAAGCGTCGCTGTCAATCTCAACGCGGCCGCGCTGCGATGCGGGCGGCAGAGGTTTCGGCAGGAATCGCAGCACAGCGCCCGGAGTAGCGCGGTGGAAGCTTTGCTGTTTCGCGAGCCTTGCGCTCAGCGTCAAGATCCCCTGGGGTACAGAAGCAAGGGTAGGTCAGCCCTTTGGCGCGCAGCTCGTTTGCGACGGCGGTGTAGCGCTCGCTCCGCTCTGATTGTCGGTACGGGCCGCGATCACCGCGCTCCCCCTCCGCAACCACACCCTCATCAGCGGCGAGGCCGAGCCAGGCGAGCCCCGCCAGGATGTCGGCCTCAAATTCCGTCGTTGAGCGCACGGTGTCAGTGTCTTCGACGCGAACAATATAGGTGCCGCCATGCCGACGAGCGAAGAGCAAGTTGAAGAGCGCCGTGCGTGCCGTACCAATGTGGAACGGTCCAGTGGGGCTCGGCGCGATGCGAACGCGCACAGCTTCGGTCATGAGCGCGCGGGGATCCGATGAAAGAGCGCAGCATCCACGGCACCGCGCATCACCTGTACGAGCCCAGCCGGGCGGAGTCCGAGTGAGGCGCGCCCGATCGGGCCATCAAGCGTCAGCGAGTCGAGTGATGTGCTCCGCGAGAGGACGGTGATCTTCGCGCCGGGAACAAGCCCACGCGCCTCGAGATAGCCGAGCAGCGCGCCGTCAGCTTCAGCTGCCTCGGTAACGCGATAGATGGTCGCCGCTTCGCCTGCCTCAAGTGCAGCGAGTGGCTCACCCTTCGGCCGGCGAGCCTCGGCCGCCTGGTCAATTGGGTTTCCGTGTGGGCACGTCTGCGGATGGCCAAGCATCTCATCGAGGCGCGTCTCAAACTCAGGCGAGATTGAGGAGTGCAGCCGTCGCGCCTCTACATCGGCCGCCGCCCACGGCATGCCAACGATGCCGGTCAGTAGCCACTCCAGGAGCGCATGGCGGCGGAAGACGGAATCAGCAGCGCTCTCGCCCGAAGCGGTGAGCTTCCAGAGCCGCGCATGTCCGGTGCATGGTGCGATCAGTCGGTCGTCGGCGAGTCGGCGGAACATCTCAGCAGCCGCCTGCTTGCTCACCTCTAGGTCCTTGGCAACAAGTGACGGGGTAACCCCTTCAACGTCGCCGTGGCTTCGGAAGGCGAGGAGATACTCCTGCGCCGCCGCTGTGAGAGCTGCTCGACCTTTGGTTGTCATAGCCCTGATCCTACCTGCGACGCCAACGCAGGGTCGCATAGGCGAGAAGTGCACAGAGGGCTCCGGCTGCGAGGAGGCGGGGTGAGCCGCTCACCAACACTGCAATGAGGACGAGTGCGGCTGCGCCAACGGCGAGTGATGTGGAACGCGCCACGCTTCCCGACGCTGCTGTGTCAGGTTGAGCAGCGGGCTGCGTTTGCGCGCGCTCGCGCGGGGTTCGCCGAACAGGGCGCTTCCCTCGGGCTCGGTATTCCGGGCCATGTTTGCGGGGGTCGGCGTACTCGCGCGGATTTACGGTCCAATACGTCCCAGAGTCAGCACCGACCCAAGCGGCGCCGTCCCAGACGGGCTCCTCCTCAGTCGCACCGTCATATGTGGTGGAGCCGGGACGGGCCCTAGCCGTCGGTTGCGCACCAGACTTCGGTGGCGGCGGCGCTGCGCGGCGAGGCGTCTCAGCTTGGCGCGTTGGCGGTTGATCGCGACCGGGACCAACGAGTCGACCCGCTGCAATCGCGTCGGCAAGTGCAACCTCATGGGCCTCCGTGATCCGCGCAAACTGCAAAGCGGTCGCTTCGCCACCACCAGCAGCGTCTGGGTGCGTCGACTTTGCGAGCCGACGGAATGCAACCTTGACGGCAAACGCGGAGGGTCGGGCGGGAAGACCCAGCACACGCCAGGCCTCTTGCACGCGCATCTTTGCTGCAGGCATGGTCTACGAGACCTCTAAGGTGGAGAGCGCCTCTCCGGGTCGTACCGTGGCGAGTGCTGTGCCGCCACGCGGATCAACCAGGCTCACCGTGCGATGCGAATCAAGCGATGGCGCTGCGGCAACGCTGGCACCAATCGCCGCCAGGACGGCAACGGTCGCCACACGCCCAGAGCGTGCTGCGGCGTCGCCATCTTCTGTCCGCACCGCGATGCCGTAGCCAGGCAGGCCGACAAGGCAGAGACCCTCAGCCCCCTGCTTCGCAACAACAACACCATCACCACCACGAATCAGGTCGGTATCCAGGAAGCCCGCTCCAGAGATGAGGCGCGGGTTCTTGACGGCCGCGAGGCGAACGCGCTCCAGTAGTGCTCGATAGCGCTCTGGGACCTCTGCGTCGTTCGGGGCGGCCCAACGGCGCGCCCCCTCCGCAGCCACGCGAAGTGGGACCGCCGAGGTTGGGATCGCACAGCCATCGATTCCCCACGGCGCGGCATGAAGGTCAACGCTCAGTAGTTCGCCCACAACGGCGCGCAGCTCGCGCTGCACCGGGTGATCAAAGTTGTCGTATCCGATCGGATCAAATCCACGCGCCTTCGCCAGGAGGAGCAGGGAGAGGTGCTGGCCAGAGCACATATGGGCGAGCAGCTCACCGCTGCCACCGCGCGCGCTCTGCGGTCGGCCGTGGACGAGGTGTTCTGGATTGAGCCCGAAGGTTTCAATCATCCGCTGTGCCACAGCTGTGTGCTCATCAGCACCTGCATGACTCGCCGAGGCGAGGGCGATCATCTCGTCGTCCAGCGTAAGCCCAGCCTCATCAGCTGCGGCCAGCACCGCCACCGCAGTGAAGGGCTTGACGGAGCTCCGCAGCGAGATCAGGCGATCTGGCTCGCCCAGGCTTGCGGCGAGACGCCCCCCCACGGCCACGACGGCCACATCGCCACGATGCGCCGCCTCGGTGATCTGGCCACGCTGCACCACCGTAATCACCGGTGGCGGCGCGCCCTCGCCGACGCGAACGCCACTCATGCCAGGCCGAGAGCCTTGTCAACCTCTGTCAAGCCGCGATCAATCACATCAAACGCGAAGTCGAGTTCCTCGTTCGTGATGATAAGTGGCGGATTCGTGAAGAATCCATTCCATCGCACGATCGTATAGAGACCGTTCTTGCGGAAGAAGGCTCCGAGCGCCAGCATCTCTGGGGCGCTCGTGTTGAACGCCGCGATCGGCTCTTGCGTCTTCGGATCGCGCACCAGCTCGATGATGCCGAAGAGCCCGATGTTGCGAATCGGACCGACGCAGGGGTGCTTTGCCTTCATACGCTCGTGATGCGCACGGAGCGTCTTTCCCATCGTCGCGGCGCGAGTGATCAGATCGTCCTCTTCGTACACCTCAATGGTGGCGAGGGCGGTGGCACAAGCGAGCGGATGGCTGTTGTAGGTCAACCCGCCACCGAACACCTTCTCGGCGAAGTGATCGGCGATCGGTCGCCGCATACCGAGTGCTCCCAGTGCCACATAGGCGCTCGTGAGTCCCTTCGCCATGGTGATCATGTCGGGCACGACGCCTGAATGGTCAATGGCGAACCACTTCCCCGTCCTGCCGAATCCGGCCATCACCTCGTCCGCGATCAGCAGAATCCCGTGGCGGTCACAGATGTCACGCAGTCCCTGCATGTAGCCGTCGGGTGGAATCAGGATTCCGTTGGTTCCCACGACTGGCTCGACGATAATCGCCGCAACGGTCTGCGGCCCTTCGAATCGAATGATCTTCTCCGTCTCCGCAAGTACCTCAGCCACCGGGCGTGGCTCAGCGGCACCGAACTCGTGGAAGTCTGGGATGCGGAAGATGCCGGGCATGCCGGGTTCGGCGAACCAGCGACGTGGGTCGCCCGTTGCGCTGAGCGCTCCTGACGTTCCGCCATGATACGAGCGATAGCGTGCGGCGATCTTGTGCCGGCCTGTGTAGAGGCGCGCGATGCGGAAGGCGTTCTCAACCGCCTCGGCGCCACCGTTCGTGAAGAAGAAGGCGTCAATGTCGCCCGGGCAAATCTCGGCAAGCTTCGCACCGAGTCGGGCGCGTGGCTCCGTCGCCATGAATGGATTGGCATACGCCAGGAGCGCCGCCTGATCGGTGATTGCCTTGAGGACGCGCTCATCGCCGTGACCGATGTTGGTGCACATCAGCTGGCTGTTGAAGTCGAGGAACTTCTCCTCTTCGGGGGTCCAGAACCAGGAGCCCTTTGCACGAGCGATCGGAATCGGGTTCGCCGCAGCCTGGGCAGACCATTCGGTCATGGTGTGGCGCTTGGAGAGGGCGACCATCTCTGGCCCGCTCAGTGGGGTTCGCTTGGCTGCGCTCATGGACCCTCCCAGTGATGAGGCGCAGGCGCGCCCTCCTTGCGCTGAGGATACCCCCCTTCTGGTGATGCGTGGCGCGAGACAATCACGCCGCGCACCGCGCTCGGGGCGCAGATCGGCGAGAATCTCACCATGGCAACCACCGTTGAAAGCTTAGCCGAACAGGACGCCCCAGCCACCCTAAAGAACTTCATCAACGGGCACTGGGTCGAATCCTCTTCGAGCGAGCGATTGGTAGTGCCCAATCCGGCAACCGAGACCCCTCTCGCCTATGTTCCCCTCTCCAACGCCGCCGATGTGCAGGGAGCTGTCGACGCGGCGCGCGCCGCCGCCCACGAGTGGGGCGAGATGCCGCCACCAGAACGTGCCGGCTACCTCTTCAAGTTGCGCGAGGCGATGCTCGACAACCGCGAGGCACTCGCCAAGCTCGTCACCACCGAGAACGGCAAGGTACTAAGCGACGCAACCGGCGAGGTTCGCCGTGGCATCGAAGTCGTCGATTTTGCCTGCGGCGCCCCCACCCTATTGATGGGCCAGAACCTTGATCAGGTCTCTCGCGGCATCGACTCCGAGATGGTGCGCTTCCCTGTTGGCGTCGTTGCCGGCATCACGCCATTCAACTTCCCCTTCATGGTGCCGATGTGGATGCTGCCACTCGCGATTGCGTGCGGGAACTCGTTCATCTTGAAGCCATCTGAGCGCACGCCCCTCTCTTCGCAACGCATCATTGAGATCTGCGTTGAGGCGGGAATTCCAGCCGGTGTCGTTGGCTTGGTGCATGGCGCTGTGGAGACGGTGACCGGCCTCATCACGAACCCAGGCGTCGATGCGATTAGCTTCGTTGGCTCTGAGCGCGTCGCGCGCATCGTCTACGAGACCGCGGCCAAGAGCGGGAAGCGTGTGCAGGCACTCGGCGGCGCAAAGAATCACATCATCGCCATGCCCGATGCAGTGCTTGATCAGAGCGTGCCGAATATCGCAGAGTCTGCCTTCGGCAATGCGGGGCAGCGCTGTCTCGCAGGCTCCGTGCTCACCCTCGTTGGTGAGGCCCGTGAGCGCATGTTGCCACGACTCTTGGAGCACGCCGACACGATCAAGATGGGATTCGGCCTCGACGCAGGCATCTCGCTCGGCCCCGTCATTCGCGGCGAGGCGCGCGAGCGCATTCACAAGCTCGTTGATGAGGGGGTCGCTGCTGGCGCGACGATGCTGCGTGACGGACGAGGCACCGGTCCCGCAAAGGGCTACTTCGTTGGACCAACACTTCTTGAGATCGCACCATCGTCGCCACTTGCACGCGAGGAGGTCTTCGGGCCAGTCCTCTCCGTGCTCTACGCCAAAGATCTCGATGAGGCGCTCCGCCTGATGGCTGAGACGAACGAATACGGGAACGCCGCCAGCATCTACACCGCCTCCGGCTCTGCCGCGCGCGAGTTCAAGCGCAAGGCGACCTCAGGGATGCTCGGTGTGAACGTTGGAGTTGCCGCCCCGATGGCCTTCTTCCCGTTCAGTGGACGTCGCAAGAGCTTCTTCGGCGACCTCCACGCGACCGGTCGCGACGGGGTGGAGTTCTACACCACGAAGAAGGTTATAACCGCCCGCTGGTTCTAGTCGAGCGAGCCGTTCGCGCTAGAGCAGATCGACGAGCTCTTTTACCGCATCGGCAGAGCGCTGGAAGGCGGCCGACTCGTCTGCCGTGAGCGTGATCTCAATGATCTTCTCGATCCCGCTCCCACCGATTACCACTGGGACCCCAACGTAAAGGCCGCTCACGCCGTACTCCCCTTCAAGGAGCGCAGCGCACGGGATCAGGCGACGGCGATCAAGCAGGATGCTCTCGACAACTTCAAACGTCGCGGCGGCGGGCGCATAGTAGGCCGAGCCAGTCTTCAGCAGCTCCACGATCTCTGCTCCGCCACTGCGGGTTCGCTTGACGATCGCCTCGATGCGATCTGCGGCGAGGAACTCTGGCAACGGAATGCCGCCGATCGAGGAGTAGCGCGGCAACGGCACCATCGTGTCGCCGTGACCTCCGAGCACG
>RGBZ01000001.1 GCA_009919365.1 bacterium | reverse complement strand
GTTGTGGTGCCGTTGGTGCGCCAGAGCTCAGTGCCCTCCTCGCCACCATTCGCACGGAAGTACAGGTAGCTTCCCAAAGCGGTGAAATTGCCTGGGTTGGAAACTGGTGAGTCAGGGTTGATGTCCAGCACCAGCTCCGTCGTGGTGCCGTTCGTGCGCCAGAGTTCCGTGCCGTGGACGCCGTCATCCGCTGAAAAGTAGAGGTAGCCCGCGAGTGCCGTAAACCCATATGCGTTGGAGGAGTCGAATCCGTCGTTAGCAGTGTTGATGTCTTCGACGAGCGTGGTCACTTCGCCATTTGTGCGCCAAAGTTCATTGCCGTGCACCCCGTCGTCCGCCGTAAAGTAGAGGTATGCGCCTAGGGTGGTGAGGCTGCCTGGATCAGAGCCTACCGCTCCCGAGTAGCCGGTATTGACGTCGTGCACGAGCTCGGTCGTGCTCCCATCCGTTCGCCACACTTCGAATCCGTGTACTCCGTCGTCGGCAACGAAGTAGAGGTGGCCTCCCAGGACAGTTAGTTCGTACGGCACGGATGTGTTTGCGCCCTCATTGATGTCCTCGACCAGCGTGGTTGTCGTACCGTCTGTTCGCCACAGCTCACGACCGTGAATCCCGTCGTCCGCGGAGAAGTAGATGTACCCATTGAATAGCGTCAGGTCGCCAGGCCATGAACCGTCTTCTCCAACGTTAATGTCTGCGACGAGCGTCGTAGTGCTGCCATTAGTGCGCCAAAGCTCATTGTCAGCGCCTTCTGCACCGTTGCCCGCGGCAAAGTACAAGTAGTTGCCAAGCGCGGTAAAGAGATATGGAGACGAGCCTCCTTGAGCGTTAATGTCCGAAACCAAGGTTGGCAGGGGGCTCCAGTGTGCATAGAGGGTCCTAGTACTTGCTGGCGCACCATTCGACACCAAGGTGCCGCCCGTAGCGCTCGTATACCAGCCATCAAAGTGGTAGCCGGTTCGCGCCGGAGCTGCTGTTGGCAGAGTCAACGTTTCAACAATCGAATAGCCCTGATCAGCTACTGAGTCCCCATCACCGCCATTCAGGTTGTAGCTCACGGTGTAATAGTTCGGTGTTGGTGTCCAGATGGCCGTGATGGTCATCGTGGCGTAATCGGCGCTCCTGTCCCAGGTGAGGGTGTAGGCGGTCCTGGTGAGTGCTGGTGCACTTGGGAGACCGATGAGTACAGAGACACTATTTGACTGAACGGTTGTCCCCTCATTAACCCAAGTGACCAGATAGGTACCAATTGACCAGTGGGCGTACAGGGTTGTGTCGCTTGGGGCGGCGTAGCTGGTTACGACGGTTCCGCCTACTGCCGCGTTAAACCATGGGCGTAGAGGGTCGTCTCCGCGTCGGTGCTGTCGTTCGCCGTCAGGGAGGTGATCTCCTCGCCCCCCTCGTCCGCGGTGAACCAGCCGTCGAAGGTGTAGCCGGCGCGGGTCGGCGCGCTCGGGAAGGTGAGGAAGGTGCCGTAGGTCCAGGTGGCATCGGCGGGGGCGGTCCCGGTGGCGCCGTTCAGGTCGAAGGTGACGGTGGTGGTGGTGAGGCGCCAGAAGGCGTAGAGGGTGCGGTTGCCGACGGCGGTGTTCGTGTCGCCATTCTCAACGAGGGTGGCCTCGGTGTGCACGGCGGGGTCGCTGTACCAGCCGACGAACTCGTAGCCGTCCGGCTCGCCGCTGTCGACGCTGCGGCGGGCGTTGACCTCCTCAACCGTCGGGAGGCCCGCGAGGTCGGCGTCGTAGCTCCAGAGCAGGCTGTCGAGCGGGCTGACGTTGTAGGCGTCGCTCAGGGTGATCTCGAAGTCGAGGGCGAGCCAGTGGGCCGTCAAGCTGACCGAGTGATCCGGCGTGTAGCTCTCGCCACCCATGCCTACAAGCGAGTCGTCCTCAAACCAGCCGTCGAAGGTATAGCCGGCTCGTGTCGGGGTGGGCAGGGTAACCGACGAGCCTTGCGCAATCGTCACTGTCGCCGCGTTTGGATTTGACTCATCTACATAGGACACATCGTAGACACCGATGACGTCAAAGCTAATCTCTGATGTCGCTTCAAGGTACTGATCATCCTCGGCAACCGTCGCGGTAATCGTGCACGTACCAGAGGCATGGAGGAGCACAAGGTCATCCTCAATCGTGCAGACATCCTCATCGCTGACCGTAAACACCGGCGTCGTTGTGCTCTCATTACCGAGGAGCTCGAATGTGAGGCCAGCAACGTTTGACAGCACTGGCTGGAGAACTCGCGACCCGGCGACGGTGAGGGAGATCTGCTGATCAATCTTGTTGACGCTGAAGATCGCGCTCTCATCTTCGGCAGCTTCATATCGACCATTACCCGCCTGGCTGATGCCAATCTCGCAGTCGCCGCTCGCCAGCAGGGTCACCAACCCGCTCGTGGCCACCACCGTGCAGACCTCGGGGCTGTTTGAGGTGTAGGTGAGCGAAAGGCCGCTATCCGCGGAGGCTGAGAGCGTGAACGCAGGATCACCGACGAAACGGTCGACCGGTTGCGCAACGGTAATCACCTGCTCAATCTTGTTGATTGCAAAGGTGTTGATTACCTCTTCCGCGGCAGCATATGTGTCGTTCCCCTCTTGGTTAGCCGCGATCTCACAGTCGCCCGCACGCAAGAGGGTGACGGTTCCGTTCAGCGAAACGGTGCAGATCTCAGGGGAATTCGAGGTGAAGCTGATCGCCAAATTGCTGTCGGCTACGGCCGTAAGTGGCAACGAGGCGGTTGCGAGGGTCTGGTCGTCGGGCTGATCAAAGGTGATCACCTGATCAATCTTGTTGATCGCAAAGGTGTTGATTACCTCTTCCGCAGCGGCGTAGGTGTCATCGCCCTCTTGGTTTGCGGCGATCTCGCAGTCGCCCGCGCCAACGAGGGTAACCTCGTCAACGTCGGTGACGGTACAAACGTCAGGACTATTGGAGGTAAAGGTGACCGGCAGACCGCTGTCGCTGATTGCTGAGAGGCTCAACGTGGTGGTCGCGAGAGTCTCCTCTTCTGGCTGGTCGAAGGTGATCACCTGTTCAATCTTGTTGACCGTAAAGGTGTTGACGACCTCTTCCGCGGCGTCGTAAATCGTGGTCCCCGCCTGGTTGGCTGCAATTTCGCAGTCTCCTGCGCTGAGAAGGGTGACGGCACCGCCTTCCGTAACGGAACAGACTTCGGGACTATTCGAGGTGAAGCGCACTGGCAGGCCGCTATCCGAGGTTGCGGCAAGGATGACGAACGGTCGCGCAAGCGACTGCTCTTCGGGCTGATCAAAGGTGATCACCTGCTCCACGCCGACGACCGCGAAATTGATCAGGACCTCTTCGGCCGCCGCGTATCGCCGATTACCCGGCTGGTTCACCGCAATCTCGCATTCGCCAACCCGTAGAAGCGTGACGAGCGGATTTGAGCTGGTGATGGTGCAGATGGTCGGCGTATTTGAGCCGAAAATTAAAAAAAGCCCGGAGGCTGTGTTAACGTCTAGGCTTACATCGCCTAGATCGATGCGCTGATCTTCAATAGGTTCGTACGTGATCTCCTGGTAGATCTTCGAAACAGTAAATGCGTTTGGTACGTCTTCTGCTGCAGCAAACACTCTGTTGCCAGCTTGCTTGGCAACGATTTCACAGGTTCCCTCGCTGCGTAGGGTGACGACCGAGCCACGAACGGTGCAGACGGTCGTATCGGTGGAGGTGAACTTCACCAGAAGGCCGCTGTCGGAGAATGCGTCAAGCGTAAGAAACGGCTCCTCAAGGGTCTGTTCCTCGATCTGGTCGAAGGTGATCACCTGCTCAACCTTGGCTACCTCAAAGGTGACGACAACATCTTCGGCTGGGGCGTACTTCGTACCGCCTGCTTGGCTCGCCGTGATCTCGCACGTTCCCTCGCCTCTCAGGGTCACGATGGGCGAAGAGCCAGAGGTGGTGCACACACTCCTGTCGCTTGAAACCAATTTGACTGGAAGATTGCTGTCGCTCGACACATCAAGTGGGACCACCGTGGTGTCAAGGGTCTGATCCTCTGGCGGCTCAAACGTGATGAGCTGCTCAATCTTGGTCACTTCGAACGAGACAACCACCTCCTCAGCTGGACCGTAGAGGTTGTTGCCCGCCTGTCGCGCTGTTACCTCACAGCTGCCCGCGCTTTTGAGAACGATGAACCCGCCGCGAACGACGCAAACGCTCTTGGTGGATGAGAGGTACGAGACGGTCAGCCCACTGTCGCTGAACGCCTCGAGCGAGACGAGGAGGTCCTCAAGTGATTGGTCCTCAATTGGGTCAAACGTGATGGCTTGAGCCAGTCGAATCCTCAAGGTTTTCGCGATTGGCGTGGCGGCCGCATAACGGGCGTCACCAGCTTGGCGCGCAGTGATGCTGCAGTTTCCGGGTCCAACGAGCGTGAGGTCCGTGCCACTTACGGTACAGACCGATGCTGGGCTGGCGACAAACGTCACGGTCAGCGGACTATTCGTAGACGCCACAAGTGTGATTGGACCCTCTTCTGGAGCCACGACGCCAGTCAGATCTTGAACCCAGGTGATGGCCTGCGACCGGAGGGCAATCGTGAAGGTGCGCGAGACGCTGACGGCCGCTGCAACCGTCGGCGTGGCTGCCGAGGCTGCAACGATGGTGCAGCTGCCCGCTGTGAGGACAGTGATCGTGCGTGCTGAGACTGTGCAGACTCCAGGGGTGGAGGAGGTAAGGGAGACCGTGACGCCGACCGCTGTGGATGAGGCGGTAATGATCGGTGCTGAATCACCAAACGTGATCGCCGAGGAGCTGAGCGTGAAGGTGATGGTCTGCGCGGTCTTTACGGCGAAGGTTTGCGTGACCGGGGTCGCCGGTTTGAACTTTGCCGCTTGCCCCGCCTGCGAAGCAGTGATGGAGCAGGTTCCAATTGTCTTAATGGTGACCGTGCCTGTTGGAGTGACGGTGCACACGGCTGCGGAGTTGCTCGCGAACGACACGGGTAGCTTGCTCGAAGCGGTCGCAACAAGGTTGTATGGAGCGACTCCGAGAGCGACATCTGCTGGCTTCGTAAATGTGATGGTCTGCGCTGCCGCAGCCTTCGGCGTTGGAATCTTTTGCGGAACGAGCTGAGTCGCGGTGCGCGACGCCGTGATAGCAGTTGACGCCGTGGCCGTCGACGTTAATCCCACAACTTCGGTAACCGGAGCGATCAGGAAGAGGGTGGCGAAAAGAAGCGTGCGAAGTATTCGAGAGGTGTTCACAGACGGGCGGTTCACGCCAGAAGATTCGCCGATGCGATGTTGGCTGTCAACCACTTGTGGAAAGAATTAACCAAGAGTTAACACGCAATCGTGGGCGCTCGCGAGCAGATGATTACCGCTGGATTAACGCCAGCGTGAAAACGCAGAGCCGCCGCAGCCTACCCGCCAGTGAGCTGCGGCGACTCGTCGTCGTTGGGTGGCTATCGATTAGTCGTCTTCGCCGTCCTCGTCTTCTCCGTCGTCGCCCTCACCATCGTCGTCACCGTCGTCCTCACTATCGTCGTCATCGTCTGATCCGCCGCCAGCTGGTGGTGGAATAACAACTGGATCACTGGTTGGCGCTGGATCAATTGCAGGGATATCAGTCGCGCCTGTCGTGACATCAACCGCAGTTGCCGGGTCAACGACTGGGTCAACTACAGGTTCAGTAGTTGAATCGGCTGATGCGTCAGGCGACTGGTCGACGACGGCTGCAGACTCGGTGCCGCCGAGTGGCGGCAAGATGCCGGCCTGGCTTGCAAACGCGCCACCGATCGACAGGCCGAACCCGGCGGCCAGCACGAAGGCAACGATCGTTGAGGCTGGATGCCGGCGACTAGTGATCGCCTGCGGTGCGTACTCGGGACGCCACGGCTCCATCGGAGCGAGTTCCTGACCTTCAATTGTGCTCTTGTTCTTTGCCATGAGATTGCTCCTTTCTATCGCAGCGGCTAGCGCCTCGGTCGCCTGTGGCCATGATCGACGCTTGGGAGCTCAGGCGTCCTGTGTGGAAACACAGGAAGTCGTGAGAAGTCACAAATAAATCCCTTCAAATCGTGCGCGTTCGGAAGTCTTCAGTTGCGGTGAGCACCCCGTCGGTGTCCATAGCGAGTGCGCCGTAGCCGGGCTCGTCATCTATGCGCTGCATGCCCGCTCGTCCCTCAAGGAAACAGATTGTGGCCAGGGCGTCCACCCGTGCAATGTCGGGGCCTACCACCGTAAAGCTGAGCCAGGGGCTGGCTGCCACCTGGCCCGTCGCTGTGTCGCGCAGGTGCCCTGGTCGCTCCGAGAGGCCGCTCGTAGCGATCGCCGCGTTGCGCAGGGCAACGCGAGCAACGAGTGTGGTGTTGCGACGCGGGTCAACGACACCAACGCTCCAGCCAATCCCGGCGGGTCCACCACCTGTAGCGGTGATGTCACCGCCGATACCGAACGAGAAGTTGTCAACGCCGTGCTCGCGCAAGGCTGCGCCCGCCACTCCAATCGCCCAACCCTTCACGAAGCCAGCGGGTTCGAGGCCCCCGTCGCGCCCGGCGTGCCAAGCATCAAAGATGCCGTCACTCTCCTCATGAAGCGCCTCGCAGATATCAAGGACCTCTTGCGTCTCAGGGTGCGCCTCTTCTCTGGCAAGCATCCCATCGCGAATACGGCAGATCTCAGAGTTCGGTCGATATGTAGAGAAGCGATCCTCGATCTCGTTCAGCCGGGCAAACGTGGCCTCAACCGCGGCCGAAGGGAGTGGCCCGACAACGGCGAGTGACGCGGCTGAGCCGAAGATCTTTCGGACGACGCGAGTGACAGGCTCGTCGAGTGTGCCGCTCAATAGGTGGCCTTATCGATGGCTGCCTGGAGGGAGTTTGCATAGCCCCACCAGGAGTAGGATGCACCACTGCACGCGTTTGGCTGAAGCGCCACAAAGCTTTTCCCTGCGGAGCTGTTCGCCGCGAGGTCAATCGCTGCACTGTTGAACACCGCCTCGGTGCATGCTGACTTGCGGTACCCGATCGCCCAGCGCCCGCTCTGCGAGACCGACGCATCGGTCACCTTGCCGCCACTAATCGTGACGGTCACCTTCATGGTGCCGTAGTTGTAATTGAAGTTGCTTCCCGTAAATGTGCCGTTATGCAGCGTGGCTGCCGCGGTGGCCGTTGGCTTTGGAGTAGCTGTTGGCTTTGGGGTTGGCTTTGGGGTTGCGCTTGCGCCTGGAGCCAACGATGGATCTGGCGTTGGAGATGGCGTCGGCGTCGGGTCAGCGGTGGCAGTCGCCGAAGGGTCCGGGGTCACCGACGGGTCTGGTGAGATTCCGCCAATCCCAGCCTGAGCCGGCGGCACGTACCCAACGATCAGGCGCAGCCCTGCAATCGTAAAGATGAGTGAGATCAGTCCTCGTTTTGGCATATCCCTGCTCCTCTCTGCCCTACCGGGCTACCAGCTAAATCGCTCAAGATGGATCTGGTGATGCGGCACGCCGATATCGTGCAGGCTCTTCTCGACGGTGGCCATCATGCGCGGCGAGCCACAAAGGTAGATGTCGCGCTCGCGCACATCTGGGTAGGCGGCCCATAGTCCGCCAGGTGAGAGCGGATCGTCATCAAAGGTGAACCGGTCGCGGCTCCCCGTGACAAGGTTCAGATCGGCGCCGCGCGCTTCGGCGATGCGGGTGAGCTCCCGCTTCAGCACGACCGAAGCGTTGGATGGTGCGCGGTAGAGGAGTGCCATATCACCACGGCGCACCGGGAGCACCTCGAAGAGCGCTCGCAACGGCGTGATGCCGATGCCTCCAGCAATCAGGAGCACCTTCTCGCGTGTGCGCACGGCGCCGGTGAGGATGCCGTACGGACCCTCAAGAAAGACTCGGGTGCCGGGCTTAAGGTGCTGTAACGCACGCGAGCGATCGCCGAGAGCCTCGATGGTGAAGCGAAGGTGCACCCCGTTTGGACCGGCAGAGAGGGAGTAGGGATTGGAGCGCCACCAGCCTTTGGCGTCGAGCACGCGGATGCCGAACCATTGCCCCGCCCGAACAGGAAGCTTATCCATCGCGCGCCCGGTGATCCAGAGCGAGGCAACACCGTCGCGTTCAATGACGACCTTGTCGATGTAGAAGCGGTGGCGCAGGTTGCGCAGGAGTGGCTCTAGGAATCGGAAGAGGATCAGCGGCACAAACGCGATCCCATAGAGGGCAATCCACGAGTATCGGGCGAGCTCGTCTCCGACAAAGTCAGTCCCGATCGTGAGCTGGTGCAAGAAGCCGAGCGCCATAGCGATGTAGACGTAGAGGTGAATGCCATACCAGGTCTCATAGGCCAGCCGCGCGCGTGCGGCGCGAATGGAGACGACGGCCACAAC
Organism: bacterium; assembly: GCA_009919365.1. The sequence continues at coordinate 33,396 of RGBZ01000001.1, read as the reverse complement.
GATCAGGAGCGCTAGGGCGACCGTTGCGCCAAGGCCACCCGCCTCAAGTGCCGTAAAGGTGTAGATCTGCTCCCAAATCTCACCTAGGGTTGGAACGGTCGTAGCTCCGGAGAACCCAATCGTCGAGGTCACCGCATGGATGCCGATGAACCAGACGCTGGCGAATCCGGCGAGTCGATGGATCCGCGATGCCTCGTCGCTCCCGAGAACCTGGTCGATGAACGGCGCGCGAGACATAAGGAGGATGCCGACCAGCGCCAGGTATGTGCCGAAGAGTGCGGTGAGCTGGCCGATGGCGACGAGGACGTTCAGCGGGCCATCGAAGAGGCTGAGGCCGCCGTGTCGAACCCACATGGCGGCAATGATGAGCGCAACGCCAAACACCCCCCAATTGAAATCGCTGGGGGTAATCGACCAGCGCCGCGGCAGCGGCGGACTGGTGGGCGCCATCTGGCGCGCGCTACTGGTTCGACTGGCGGTCGTCATACGGCTCATCGTCGCTGCGCGAGGGTTCTGGTGTCCTGTACCCGCTCAAAACCTTCGCCGTATCGCGTGAGAAGGTTCAAATCTTCGTGGTCCAGGCCAGCGTGAGTGGCAGTACCAGGGTCTCCCCCGCCAGTAGCTTGATGGCCCCACCGCGATGGAACGCGTCCGGTGGGCCTGCTTGAGGCTCCACACACAGGGCGTCATCTGGGTCGTAGACCATCCAGTGCGTCACGGCCGACCCCGCCGTCAAGATGAGGGTGAGGTCCTCGCCCCAGGTGATCTGCGGTGGTGTGGTCACGCCCACGAACGGGTCATCCCACGTTGCCCCTGATCCTGGTGTCGCGACGCCGCCATCAACGGCAGGCTGCACCGCATCAACAAGATGCAGGCCAGGCATCGCCGTATCCCGTGCCAACACACCGCTCGGTGCGAACGAGAGAACCCCTTCGGCGCCCATCTCGCTGCGCAGATTCGCGTCGAGTAGAAAGCGACGGAAGCAGGGGTGCCACCCAGCGGTGACGTGCTGTGCGACCTCTGCCGTGATAGTCAGCGTGATCGTCAGCGCGCCTGCTGTGGCGTTCCCGCTTAGTTCAGCGGCGACCTCTGCGCGTGCGTTGAGTGGCCAGCCAGCGGCACGATCAAGTGGCGCGTACATCACCGCCGATCTGCCGTCGCCAGCAACGCTCTGCTCGTTCGCACTGCTCTGGTAGAGACGGCCGTGGAAGGCGTGCTCCCCCCAGGTTGGTGAGAAGGTGTGTGTGACGCCGGCGAAGTCGGTGAACGTTGCGTGCGCCATGCGGCCGGCCCACGGCGCCATCGGAAAGATCCCCCACGTTGCGGGGTGACCGTTCTCACCTACGAGCAGCTCGCGACCGCCAATAACAATGCTGCCGACGCGGAGTCCCGCATCTGGAAGGAGGGTGACGGAAACGCCATCAACCCCAAGGGTGATTGCCGTTGCGTGCAGATAGTCCGGGACCTGCGGGTACGTCTCCGGTGTCGCCGATGGAACAAGGTGTGGGTGCCGCGCGCTGCGAATCATCGGGTGACGCCGATCGGTGCCATAACGCCCCCTCCAACTCGCAAGAGATCGGCGGGTGACAGTTCAATCGAGCGACCGCGCTGCCCCGCTGAGACGACGATCGTAGCGTGCGCGCTGGCTCCATCATCAAGCAACAGCGGCAGTGGCCGCTTGGACCCGAGCGGGCTCACGCCGCCTGGTACATACCCCGTAACGCGACGCACACTCTCGGCGTCGGCGAGCGCTGCGCGCTTCGCGTGGAGTGCTGCGGCAACGGCCTTCTCGGAAAGCTCACCGCTGCTCGGCACCACTGCGAGCGCAAAAAGGGTACGTGGCTCTTGCGCCCCTTCAATGGCCAGCACGAGCGTTTTATAGAGACGCTCGGGTGAGATGCCGAGCGCCGCGGCGGCGGCGTCGCCGTAGGCGATGCGCTCACCACGATGTTGGTCAACGCCGCTCAGCGGTTCAAGCTCGTATTCATGCAGCGTGAACGGCACGCCGTTCGCAGCGAGGAGAGCGGTTGCTGGCGTACCTGCGCCCACGAGGGCTACTCCTTCGCGGTGAGTGGAATTCGCACGATCATACGCGCGCCGCCACCAACGGCAGTCTCCACAGCGATAGTGCCGTTGTGAGCGGTAGCGATCGAACGTGCGATGGCCAGGCCGAGCCCTGCACCGCCATGGCTGCGCGCCTGTCCGGCGCCGCGATAAAACGGTTCAAAGATGCGCTCGCGCTCCGAGAGTGACACGCCAGGGCCTTCGTCATCGACCCAGATTGAGGCGAGGCCATCAGAGACGCTCGTGCCGATAGTGATGGAGCCTGCGGTCGGCGAGTGGCGAATCGCGTTTTCAACCAAGCCGAGAACCAGCTGGATTAATCGATCGGTATCGCCCGAGATGGTGAGGCGCTTGCGACCGATGTTGGCGCGCAGTTCGAGCCCAACGCGCTTCACCAGCGGTCCGGCGCGTTCTACCGCCTCCCGCGCGACATCGTCGAGATTGATCGGATGCAGGTCAACCGTGACCATGCGCTCGCCACCCTCCGCACTCGCCTGTCGACTTGAGAGTGTGAGCAGATCGGCGCTCAGGCGGCCGAGGCGCTCGGACTCAGCGGCGATGCCGTGCAGCAACTCGAGTCCCGCCGGCTTGACGAGACCTTCGCGCTCCAAGATTTCGGCGCTGGAGAGAATCACCGAGGCCGGGGTGCGCAGCTCATGTGAAGCGCTCGCTACCAGTGCGCGCTCCCGTGCGGCGGCGGCGGCGATCGGTACAAGGGCGCGGCGTGCAATTAGCAGTGCCATCACCAGCGCACCACCAAGCGAGAGGAGCGCAACGAGCACGAGGGAGCCGAAGAGGTTCTCTCGCTGGGCATCACGAACATCAAGCCGTCCGGCCACCTGCACATAGCCGAGCACCTTGCCATTTGGATCTTGCGGGTGTCGGATCGGCGTCGTAACGACGCGAAATTCGGTGCGTCCGATCAGCACCGTGGTCGCGGTTTGGTCAATTAGGGTCGGAATCGGAAACTCGGCACCGCCCCCCGCAGAGCGAGCGAGGATTGCGCCATTCACGTCAAGCACAGCCCACGGGCCACCGGCACCGTACTCTTGCTCGGTCAGTTCAGGCGGAATCGATGGTGGAGCATCATCGCGGTGCGAGCTTCGCCCGATCACATACACGACCGTGGCGGCGGATGGCGCACGGCCGCTGTCGTCGCCCCCCTCCTCATCTTCGCCATCAGGATCGCCACTCGGCATCGGAGCATCGCTGCTCGGTCGCGGAGATCGCTCTTCCTCGGGCATCTCCGATTCGCCAGGATCTTCGGACGCACCTGGGCTCGCGGTTGGATCGGGAGAGACGTTCGGGTCAACTGACGCCCCTGGAAGTGGTGGCAGCTTCTCCTGGATCACCGCCACGATGCGTTCGGCTCGGGCATACAGGGCGTTGTCGAGGCCAGCATCGAGCGCGCTATTGCCAGCTACCGCTCCACCAACGCCGACCACCGCCACAATAAGCGCCGTTGCGCCGAGGATGAAGATCGACATTTGGCGGCGGGTGCGCGCCAAGAGCGCCTCGATCCCTTCACCTTGAAATTCGTCGCGGAGCGGCATGTCTACTTGGCTTTTGGTGCGTCGGCCAACCGATAGCCGATGCCGCGTACCGTCTTTAGCAGGTCGTTAAAGCCCGCCTCTTCAAACTTCTTGCGCAGGTAGTGCACATAGAGGTCAACCACGTTGGAGTAGACGTCGGGCTCTGCTCCCCACACTTCGTCTAGCAGCTGCTGTCGCGTCAGGGCAATGCCACGATTGCGAATCAGGTAGGCAATGAGTGCGTACTCCCGGGCGGAGAGGTCGATGACCTTCTCGCCCGCGGTCAGCGCATGTCGACCCTCATCAAGCAGGAGCCCTGGCACAATCTCGCGCTCGGCCTCGCCACTCGCCGACATCTCCCCACGGCGGCCCAGTGCACGCACGCGCGCCAGCAGCTCCGTCGCGGCAAAGGGCTTGGTGAGGTAATCGTCGGCGCCAGAGTCGAGCCCCTCAACACGATCATCAACCGTGCCGAGTGCGGTAAGCATGAGGACTGGCGTGGTGTCTCCGGCGTGCCGGCGGTCGCGCAGAATCGAAGAGCCCTCTAGGTCAGGAAGCATACGATCAAGAATGATGAGGTCCCACGACGCTGTCTCCCAGAAGGTGACGCCGTCGGCGCCAGTTGCGCAGAGTTGCACTGTGTGGCGCTCGGCGGTGAGGAGTCGAGCAATCAGCGGCCCAAGTCGAGCGTCGTCTTCAATCAGGAGAATCTTCATGTTCCGATCGTGGCGCGCATTGCAAGATCGGTCAAGCGAATTGACTCGCATCTTTGAGATTTCACATCTGTGTGCAACGAGATACTGGTTAGTGAGATGTGGTGCGCCCTGAGGGACTCGAACCCCCGACCCTCTGGTCCGAAGCCAGATGCTCTATCCGCTGAGCTAAGGGCGCATGTGCGTATCTTCGCCTAGATCGCCCAGGAGCGGAATCTAGCGGCGATAGGTGACAGTGCCGTCAGCAGCAACGCTGATTTCGATCGCGCGCAGCGGCCGATTTGCCGGAGGATTGGTTACGCCCCCTTGGGCGTTAAACCGTGCGCCGTGATTGGGGCACAAGAAATCCCCACTCCCCGCCTGCCAATCAACGTTCGTTCCTGCATGGGTGCAGGCGCGTTCGAAGGCACGGTAGGTGCTCCCATCCTTTATGAGCACGGCATCGTCATCGTTGGGGAGGCCAGTCGTGGAAAAGTTCAGCGCCTGTCCGGAGGCAAGGCCCTGCGCACCGCTAATCGCGGTGCCCCCCGTTGGCAGAGAGCTCGACGGTGTTGCCGTGGGCTTCGGCGTCGCTCCCGATGATGGAGCGGCTGATGGGCTTCCTGAGGGTGTTGGTGATGCCGAAGATGCTGGTGATGGGGTCGCCGTCGCGCTTGCTCCAGGAGTCGGCGATGGTGTGGGTGTCCCACCCCCCGAGATCGCAGAGATGGCGCGCGATCGATCAAGTACCAGGAGGGCGGCGATGCCGGCGGCGATGCCAGTGCCGCTCACAAGTGCGGCACGTCGCTCTGGGTCGTGTGCCCGCAATGCTGTGGCGCCAAGGCGAAGGGCTCCGCCATCGCCGAGTGCCGCAAGCGCAAGGAATCCAACGAGGTACGGCAGGTCGTTGCCGTAGTAGTACGGGCTCACTCCCCACGTAGAGGTGAGGGCGAGCGAGAGTGAGATGCCGGCGCCAAGCAGCGCGCCGTAGCGCACCCACGAGCCAGTCAGCAGTGATGCACCAACGATGAGCTGAGCCCCCGCCATGGACGCGCCAATCAGCACCGGTTGCGGCAGCGCCACAGCCTCGACGAGCCCAGCGAGCGGTCCTCCTGAGGTTACGAAAAAGCGCAGCGTCTCACCAATGGAACCAATTTGAACCTCCGACCTCGTCGTCCCGAACGACGCGCGCTACCAAGCTGCGCTACGCCCCGACCGATCCCGCACCGCGGGAGGGGAAGGATAGCCGATTGGCGCTACCCTTCGCCCATGAACCAGGCTGCGAACGAGGTGATCCTGCAGGTCGCACTGACCTTTGATCACGATGCGATTAGCTCCGATGTAGAGAAGGGCCACCTCCCCTTCGATCGTTCGATCGGCGAGTTCGGTCCGCGCGTTGGCCTGCCGCGCATCCTTGCCATCCTTGCGCGCGAATCGGTGCCCGCCACCTTCTTTGTTCCAGTGCATACCGCGCACACCTGGTCCGAGAGCCTCGCCGCCATCGTGGCCGGCGGCCATGAGGTTGGCTGTCATGGCTGGGCCCACGAAGACCACGCCGCCCTCCCCGCCAACGAAGAGCGCGATTTGATCGTTCGTCAGAAGGCTGCCCTCACGGTCGCCGCCCAGAGCGCTGGTTACACCTCGCCGATCGTTGGCTTCCGCGCCCCGTACTGGTCACTCTCCGAGCAGACGCTGAAGTTCGTTGAAGAGGCGGGGTTCACCTACGACTCATCGCTCGCCTGGGAGGAGACGCGCATCACTCCCGCGCGCCATGGCGACAAGCACGCCATTGAGCGCTCAACCCTGGGCACCGACGGCACCTTACTCGAGGCACCGATCAGCCACTGGCTTGACGACTGGCCCTGGTTCGAACCGGGTCGCGGCGGTGGACCTGCCTCACTTCCGAGCGCCTTCGCCGAAGTCGCCCTTGCCGAGCTCCGCCTGGCGCATGCACGCGCACTCGCCGACCCAAGCCTTCGCAGTGGTGTGTTGACCTATACCTTCCACCCGGAGTGCATTGGGCGTGGCAGTCGGGCCGAGGTGCTCGAGGCGATTATCGCCGCCGGGAAAGCACTCGGCGGCGTGCACTTTACGCGGCTTGATGCCGCCATACACGCCGCCAAGTAGCGAACACTTTGTCGTCGGGATTTGCCCCGAACTGCCTTAGTAGAGTTCGAGGTAGCGCTCAACCTCCCAGTTCGAAACGTGCGTGCGGTACTCGTCCCACTCGGCCTGCTTGGCGTCCAAGAAGTGCGAGAGGATGTGCTCGCCGAGTGCGCCGCAGATCACTGGGTTTGCCTTGAGCTCGTCGATCGCCTCGATCAGGCTCCCTGGCAGCTCCTGGATCCCCTTCTGGGCAACGCGCACGGAGTCCATCTCGTAGAGCGACTCTTCCACCGGGTCTGGCAACACCATCTTCTTCTCGATGCCATCAAGGCCGGCGGCGATCATCACCGCGAAGGCGAGGTACGGATTCGCCGAAGGGTCTGGGCAGCGCAGCTCCATGCGCGTTGCCTCAACCGAGCGGCCCGCCGAGATCATCGGCACGCGAATGAGTGCCGAGCGATTGCGTCGACCCCACACCAAATATGTTGGTGCTTCGTATCCAGGAACGAGTCGCTTGTACGAGTTCACCGTTGGCGCCAACACCGCGATCATTGATCGCGCGTGCTTCAAGATTCCGGCCATGTACGACTTGGCGATCGGCGAAAGGCTGTACTTATCCTTTGCGTCGTAGAAGACGTTCTTTCCAGTCTTCAGGCTAGCGAGACTGATGTGGGTGTGCATGCCTGAACCATTGATACCGTAGATCGGCTTCGGCATGAAGCTTGCATACAGCCCGTGCTGCTTGGCAATCTCTTTCAGCGCGTACTTGAATGTAGTGGCGTTGTCGGCAGTAGAGAGTGAGTCCGAATACTCGAAGTCAATCTCATGCTGGCCGGGCGCCACCTCATGGTGCGCAGTTTCAATCTTGATGCCGAGTGCCTCGAGGGCGTCGACCATGTCTTGGCGCACTTCGATGCCCTGGTCACCGGTGAAGTCAAAGTAGCCGGCCTTGTCGTGTGGCTTGGTGATTGGATGCCCGTCGGCGCCGTACTCAAAGAGGAAGAACTCCAGCTCTGGTCCCATGTTTACCTTGTAGCCGAGCTTTGCCGCGCGTTCAACCTGGCGGCGCAGTGCGCCACGTGGGTCGCCCGCAAATGGCGAGCCGTCAGGAAGGAGCACATCGCAGATCACGCGCGCCGTACCGGCGCCGCTCTCGGCGGGAGCCCAGGGGAGAGCGCGCCAGGTGCTCATGTCGGGTCGCAACATCTGATCGCTCTCGGCGATGCGCGTGAAACCCTCTACCGAGGAACCATCAAACCAGGTGCCGTGCTTCACGGCGTTCGGCATCATGTGGATTGGGATCTGCACGCTCTTGGTAATGCCATGCAGGTCCACGAACTGCAGCTGAACCGTCCGAATACCGGCCTTCTCGGCCTTGGCTACGGTGGCGAGCGCCGCCTTGGTTTCGGCCTCGGTGCGTGCTCCATACCCCTTTGACATGATCCCCCTCCGCCGGGCAGTGCCCGAATCTTGTGCGTACGGCACAGATTTCACCCCCTGCAACCCAGGGGAGAAGCCGTCACACGGAGAATACGGCGTTTCAGGTTGGTCTAGGGGCCGTTTTGTGGCTGCCTAGATTGTGATCTTGCACAAGAAATAGGGTGCTTCCCTACTGGAGAACCCAGCCCTTGCCTACGGCGGTGCGCGTGACCTTCTCCTGCTGCACTAAGCGGCCGGCGGCGTAGCCGAGGCGCTGCAGGGTGACGGTTCCCTTAGAGGAGACGCTGGTGAAGAAGAGGTCAAGGATGCCGTCGCCGGTCCAGTCGCGGGCCATCAGCTTCGGCACGCTCCCTGAGGCGGTGGCCCTCCAGACCTCGAGCGGGCTTCCCCAGGCGTAGGTGCGGGCACCAACGACGAAGGTGGTGGCCGGAACGCTGCTGCGAACCACAGGGGCCCACGGGGCGCGGATTCGAACCTCGCTACCGGCGGTGGCCGTTGTGAGGTCAATGGTTGGGTTTAGCGCCGCAAGGCCAGCGGCATCAACTGCCACGCCAGCGGCGGCGGCTCGCGTGGCAATGGTCTCCCACGTATCAGCAGCGCGAAGCCAATCAACTTCACCTGCAAGGATGCGTACTGGCGCATTGCGATACATCACGCTCTTTGCGGTGTAGACACAGGTGGTGTCGACGGGCACGTTCACCGTTTTTCCGACAACAAGCACTTTCGCGGGATAGGCAATCTTGGAACTCTTCGGATTCATGGATCGAAGACAGCCCTCGGTTCGCCCAACACGCTTGGCGATCTGGGCATATGTCTCAGCTTTGCCTCTAACCTTACGAACGGTTTCAAGTCGTACTGGCCCAGCGTTCAACGCAAAGAACGTTGCGTAGTTGGCGGTGCCACTCTTGTAGCCAAGTCGCGCAGCAACCTTGGCGAGTGTGCTCTCACCTTTGCGGACGGTCGTGGTCTGTGCAGGTGCGGTTTCAGGCGTGAATACAAGATCGGGGTTCACCGCTGGAAGCGCAGCGACATCAGCGACTTCACTCATAGCGAGACGTACGATATGGCCAATCCCCTTGAGGTCGCGATAGCTCAGATAGAGCTCCGACCCAGTGTCGCCCAACGCATCTGCCGCGGTCACACTCCACCCGCTGGCGATTGGCCAGAGCAGCGCTCCAGGGGCGCTCAATGTGCCGAGAGACCATTGCGTGTTCGGCGTGAAGCTTACCGTTCCAGCCGCCTGCGAAGCCATCAGTGCACCATCAGTTGCGCGCCAGAGTACGGTTGCATCTGGCACTCCATCACCAGTGACATCGCGAAGGACCGTTACCGCGTCTGTACCTGCTGTGGTTTCAATAAGCTGCCGTGGCGCCGCCCCAAGTTTTACGTCAAAGAGACGAAGTCGCGCGCTGGTTGCGTCGGTTGGGTTTGGTGTTCGTTCGGTAATGAAGAACTCTTGAATGATGTCGGCTGATGTGTCAGCAACATCAAGAGAGAGGCTAGCTGTTGCGTCGAAGCCGGTGTAGGCATCAAGAATGCTCACTGGGGTGCCCAGAACGCCGCTTGAGATTGGGCTCTTCGTGAGCGTGGTTGCGCCACTGGCCGCACGCCAAAGGCTGAGTACCGAAAGGCCTCCATCACGCTCCGTTCGCGCAATCTTGCGGTCAATCAGTGTCGCTCCATCGAGCACAGGGACAGTACCCGGAACGCGATTGCGCAAGCGACCGTTCTTTCCCACGTACTTGTCTGCGGAGATAAATTTAATCGACCCGTCAGCGCCGATGGCGGTGAAGTCGCCCTTCCCGTCGCCCGTGACATCAATCCCAGGAGAGATGATCCGATTCGGTTCCACCCAGTTGATGCTGTACTTGTAGGCACGTGAGCCTGGGACGCTATACGAGGTTTCACCCGTGGCTTTGGCGTCAACGCTGTACCAGACGTAGCGGATCAGCTCTTCGACTGAGAGATCGTGATCTTTCGCACAGGAATCTGCATTCATGACGAAAATTGAGACCCCCCGCCAATGTCCCTTCTGCGTGGCATGTCGCAGGGGAATGCCACCTTGACCAGCCCTTGGAGGCCCAAGGCAGCCAGTGAATGGGCCGCCTCCGCCATCCCAGCTGCCGTAGAAGCCTGGGTTGGCGAAGTACCACTTTCCGTCCTCCTTGAGGCGCTGAACCGTGATCCCCCATGTGGCATCCACCGCGGCGTTATACCTCGCAGTGCTCCGGCTCCCAGAGCTCCACCCTGGTTCATAAATACCACCCGTGCGATAGATCTGATTGATTGATGGTTCATCTGTGATGTCAAAGCAGGAGCGTGGGGTGTCTTCAGGTAGCAGAGTGGCTGGCACAAGGTCACCAGTTTCGGTGTAGACCGCAAGCGGAGCGGTGTAATGGCCCGTGTCAAAGTCGATCTTTAAGCCCCCGATAGAGTCGTCCAAGAGGTCTGGGCCGAAGCGGATGCGCATGGCAACGCGAATCTTGAAGTTCTCCATGGCTCGTACGGAGTTACTCGCCGCAGAGGTACGACCAAATGTACCGTTGAGTTTGCCGTCGTCGGCAAGGTCCCCGCGTACCCATGCCTGCTCCGCCGCGGTGGATTTGGAGACGTCAAACCAGTTTCGCTCCCTTCCTGGGCGTGCCATCGTCCATGACCATGCATTCTGCTTAATCGCGATGGCTGCGATGCCAAGAAGTGCATCGCTATACGGGCTCTTCTTGTACTCGGTGTAAAACTCAGCCACGTGCGTCCGGTAGACGTAGAGCTTGAATGGGATCTCTTCAACAACTCCTGAGTTCGTGCGAAGAACCCGGATGGTCTCAGGGGGTGAAATCTCGCTCTTCCAATCGGTGCAGGGCCTCTGCACCAGGACTCTGGCCAACACCGGAGTCGGGTTAGCACCCGCCACCCCCACCACGCTAGAGAGGCAGAGGAGGGCGACCCCTGCGAGCGCGATGGCGCGGCGGAGCGTCATACGAGATGCCGCTCTATGTTCCATTTCCTGATTCTACCGCCTGCGCCAGTTCTGATCCTGTGAGCCCTGAAAGGTTTGGACCTACTCGTTAACGCTCCCGTCAAAGCCGCCCTCGGCGTCAAGGATCCGCAGCGCAAGCGAGAGTGCCAGTCGTAGATCGGGCTCGCGAAGATCCCAACCCGTTACCTCCTCAATACGCTTGAGGCGATAGGCGGTGGTGTTGCGATGCACACCCAGTGAGCTGCTCGCCTCCGATGAACCTGGGGCGTCGAGGATGGCGCGCACCGTTTCAATGCGCTGTCGTCGAGCTGCTGCGGTGCCCACCAGCAGTGGCCCAAGCACCGCACGTGCGAGTCGTCGGCCTTCCGGGATGGTCATCACCGAGCCGAGCAACTGATGCGCCGGAAGGAGCTCGGCGCGCACCACTTGCTCACCGCCGCTACCGACTCGACCGCCAATGCGGCGCTCGAGCGACTCAAGTGCGGCACGTGCCTCCGCTTCAGCCGCTGGGCGTGCTGATGGATCGGTGAATGGTCGCGACACGGCGACGGGTCGCATCAGTCGCTTAGCGACCTTGCGTGCAGATTCTGCGGCGCCAGGATCGCTGACATCGGCAACGGCAATGATGCGAACCTCGAGGCTCTCGTTACTCCCGCGCAGCATGAAGCGACGCGGGCTTGCGAGGAGGCGCAGTTCGCGACGCAAGGCTGGCACATCGGCTTCATGCGGTCGCGGCTGGCGTGCTGCGATAGCGACCCACGGAGGGCCCTCTGCGGGGAGGGTGCGCGCCTCGCCGCGACCAGCATTCGCGGGGAGTTCGGCGGCAACGCGCACGATCTCAAGCGCGAGGAGAGGGGCGACCCGCTCGCAGGCGATGCGATCGCGTTCGCTGACCGGCTCGTCGCCGAGCAAGATGACCGAGCCTGGCCGCTCCGCACCCTCATCGCCGAGCGGTGACTCTTCGAGGCCCTCTTCAAGTTCTCGCTCTCCCTCTGGTGCCCCTGGGACGGCGGGGAGCGGAATTCGTTGGCCCGCTGGTCGGCTCTTGGAGAGGTAGTGCGAGACCGCCTTCGCCGCTGCCGCGCTTGACGGTAGACCTGCTGGCGCAACCACGGCAAGTGAGACGCCACCACGTGCCTCAAGCGCCACGGCGCGACCGATGAAGGCGGCCAGTGCGCCGATGAGCGCCTCTAGACCCTGCCCATCGAGTGCGAGTGCTGCGATTTGGCGCTCCAGCCCCACCGCCTGCCGCTCGAGTTCGGCACGACGGTTTACCACTGCACCGATCAGGCTGCGCTCGAGCTGCGCCGACTCCATGCCGTATACCGCGAGGCACGGGAGTCCATTCTGCTCTGCGGCTCGGGCCAGCTCCGCTCGCGCCTTCGCCTCGACCGCACCTGGCTGCTCATCACCGAGGAGCAGGATGCCACTGCTGCCGTGCTCTGCGAGGTACTCCGCAAGGTCGGCGCGGGCCTGTGCATCGGGGGCGGCTGCGGTGAGGAGCGTCAGTGGAATCAGGGCCAAATCACCCGACTCCATGCCATCAAACGCTGGTAGTCGCATGCGCATGACGCGCACCCAGGTAACGGTTCGCGCCATGGACTCATCACGAACCTTTGCCAGCGGAACAGCGTTCGGGAGCAGCGTTTGCACGAGCTCTCGTAACGACGCCATTACGCCCCCTCTCCTGACAGCCGACGTGTGATGCGCCGAATGGTGGGCCCATATTGGGCTGAATCGGCGCCACGTTCCGTGAGGAGCACGATAGGCACCGTGGCAAGGCCAGGGCGTAGCTGCAACCAGAGTCGCGCGCGTGGGCGGCGAAGCGTCAGCATCAAGCCGCCCATGATTAGTGCGGCAGCGATCCAGATAAGCGTCGCCGCCGGATCGCGTCGTGCAATGATCCCCGTATACGAGGTCACCTCACGGAGATAGACGCTGAATCCGGCGCCAGGTGCCGTTGCAACGTCACCCTCCGCGAGTACCGACGCAAAGATCGTCGTTAGTGGAACGGTACCGTCTTCCGCTGGGGTGCCGTTCACAACAGGGGCACTGGCCACCATGAAGATTGCAGCGGCGCCGTTCGTGTCACGACGCAACTGCATCTCGATCCCTGCGCTGCTCCCTGGGATCGGCAGGGTTGCATATGGCGCGCCATCGACCTGTGCCGAAAACGGAGCATCGCCAGACCAGAGCAAGGCTCCCGTATCGTCACGAATCTCGAGCCGCGCGGCGGGGCCGAAAAAGTTCTGGTGGAAGCTCCAACCGTTGTAGGCGAGTGGCTCATTCACGCGCACCATCTGACGTGCGACCTCCTCGCCGCCGACATAGACGCCAAGGTCGGTCGAGAAATCGGCAAATGCACCAGTACTGTTGCGTGGCGCACTGAATGCGTGGTTCACGATCACGAGACCATCTGCAGTGCCGATCTTCCCCACGGGGAGCGCCTCACCGTCGGTGAGCAGGATTCCTTGGGTGTACCCGAAGGCTCCCGAGGCAGCCGCGCCGAGGAGCATCACCACGAGCCCGGTGTGCATCACCAAGGTGAATCGCCCCGATCGGCGAAAGCGGTCTCCGTGAAGGAGGAGACCACCGTCGCGATCGGGATCAGCGGCAACGCTGACCTCCCAGCCGTCGCGCTTCGCCACAGCGGCGGCAGCGTTGGCGCGAACGCCAAGCTCTGACGTCGTTGGAAGCACCGCAGCGAGGTCGATCACTCCACGCCCTGGCAGAGACTCGCTAAAGAAGCTATCGGGCTGCTCAGGGCGCGATTGAGCCGTTGCTGCCGCGATCTTCGGCAGGCGGTCCCAGGTGCAGACGATGATCGAGACGGTCAAGAGCACCAGCAGCGCCGTGAACCACGGCGAGGTGAAGACCCGAAAGAGACCCAGGCGTTCAAAGATCCCCACGAGCGGTCCGAGGGTGGGCTCGTACTCGGCGCGCAACTTGGCCATCTCGTTGGCGTAGTCACCAGCGTTCTGGAGGGCGTAGTCCGGAAGCTGGCGGAGCGCGATGCCAACGGTGGAGGCGAGGGCGATGACGCCGATCTGGAGCACGGCAAATCGTACGTTTGCCAGGAGGGCTCGCGCGATAAGGAGTGGGCCACTAATCACCCGCTGATGGTAGCCTTCGCACCGCTGGGCCATCTGCCCTGCAGCGATGGCAGCGGCATCAACGCGGCGCAGGGGGTGAGATGGCACGAGGGAACAGCCACGGAGCGCTTGACGACCTTGATCGTCGCTTGATGGAGGTACTGCAGGCCGATGGCCGCAAGCCCTTCACCGAAATAGCCGCCGCATTCGGCGTCCCTGAGTCAACGATCCGCGCCCGCTACAAGGGGCTCGTGGACCGCGGTGCGCTGAAGGTGATCGCTGTCGCTGATCCACTCAAGGTGGGCTACCCGCTGATGGCCATGATCGGCGTGCGCTGCACCCCAGCCGCCCTCCTCACTACCGCCAAAGAGCTCGAGGCACTCCCCGAGGTGAGCTACTGCGTGGTGGTCGCTGGCGCGTACGACCTACTGATTGAGGTGGTCTGTGAAGACAACGACGCACTGCTCACGTTCCTTACGGAACGGCTGCGATCGATCCCTGGCGTTCTCGAAACGGAGACGTTCGTCTACTTGCGCATCTTGAAGCAGAACTACGAATGGGGAACGACCCCGACCTGACCGCCTGAGCGGCTCGGCCGGGGTCGCCCGGTACTTCCTAGTGCGCGCGGGTTACGCGGCGCGGCGCTTCGATCGACCGACGAGTGCTGCAGCACCGATCCAGGCGAGCAGTGCCGCCAAGATGATCGTTGGTAGTGCCGCCGTCCAACCGTTCTCACCCTCGCCAGATCCCGCCATGTTGTCGTACGCGGCAAAGAGCGGCATTGCGCCTGCGACTGTGCCATCGGGCAACAGGCAGGGAGCGATGGTTGGATCCGTCACATCAATACCTTCAGCGCATGGCTCGACGGTGGCGCGGAACTCTTCCATCCACGTGTTGTACATCGTGGCCCAATCGTTCTCTCCACCTGATCCTGCAGCCTTCACCTCTGGAAAGAGTGAGCCGTCAAGCATCAGGCACGGCAGGACGGTATCGCTGGAGATTGGCGCGTTTGGTTCGTTGATTCCCTCTGGGCAGGCGGTTGGCTCGCCGGTCAGCGTGCGCCACTCTGGCTGAGGAGTAACGCCACCACTGCGGCCGGTGAGCGCAACCAGCTCAGCTGGCGCATCGGCGGGTAGTGCGTCGCCTTGATGGCTATCAAAAGTTGCAGCGCCGTTTAGTGGGTCAACTTGATAGACGAAGCTGTGGGAGTTGATGCAGCCCGACTGACAGTCGTTCCAGCCGTACGTGTAGACCACGATCCAGATCGCGGCGCTTCCTGGCTCACCCTTCACGTCGTAGTACTTCGTCGCACCGATCAGTGCGCCGTCGTTGTAGGTGAATTCAGCGAACGGACCGCCGGCGGCGAGCACCGCAGCGTGCGCATCCTCAGGCGACGCAATTGGCAGCGTGCCGGCGTAGCCGCCGACCGAGTAGAGCGCCGCCTCTGGGCTGGCGTCAGGGGCTGGCACCTCGTCGGCCGCGGCTACCGGGGCAACGGCCGCCAGAAGGAGGGCGAGCGGGAGGAAGATCTTTAGGAGCGTTCGCACGGTTCACCTCAACTTCGCTACTGCTGGGGAGTGTCCCCATCAGGATCATAACGTTCGAGTGATTCTGGCGGTTCCCGAAGGGGCTCAGCTCACCGGCTCATACGGCTGCGGGAGCCACTTACTACCAGAGAGGGCGTGGAGCTCGCCAAGTGAGATATCGAACCAGGCGCCGTGGAGGGTGAGACTGCCCGCGGCGACACGCTCGGCGATCCAGGGGAAGGTTCGAAGATGCTCAAGCGATTCCTGCACGCTGAGATGCTCAATGAGTCGCTGGCGCTCCTCGGGGCCACTCGCCGACGAGGGGGGCGTGCGCTCGGCGAGGGTCTTGAGATCGGCAACCCAGGCACCGATGAAATCCGAATCCGTTAGGCGCGATTCAGGGTCAAGTGCTGCGGCAACACCGCCACAGCGACCGTGCCCCATCACCACAATGGAGGTGACCTCATGGCCAAGCACGGCGAACTCAAGGGCGGCACTCGCACCATGGCTCTTGGCATCGGGGGCGTAGCGGGGAACGAGGGCGGCCACGTTGCGCACCACGAAGAGCTCACCAGGGCCAGCGTCAAAGATCGTCTCTGGAGCAGAGCGGGAGTCGGAGCAGGCGACAATCATCGTGCGCGGCTTCTGCCCCTCACGCGCGAGTTCGTCATAGCGCACTCGCTCATCGTTGTATCGACCGGCGCGGAATCGACGGTATCCAGCGCTGAGTCGCTCGGAGAGAGGCTGACTCGACATCGGATCAGTCTAAACGAGGCCATCATGGCGACGAGGTCTGGGGCTAGATAGAGGGGAAGTTGTGGTCGGGGCGAGAGGATTCGAACCTCCGACCTCCTGCTCCCAAAGCAGGCGCGCTACCAAGCTGCGCCACACCCCGACGTGCTCATCCTAAACGCTCCCCTCAATCGGGTGGCATGATCACCCTATGCCTGCTGAATCCACGCCCAAATCGGGCTCTCTCCGTGCCGCCGCCGCGTCGGCCATCGTGCCTGGCCTGGGACAGTGGCTCTCCGGCCGTCGCCGTGCCGCACTCTTCTCGGCCCTTCCCCTGATCGCAGTTGCCGCAGTCACCTTAGGCGCACTCCTCTTCTTCGGAGTGGTGCGCACGGCGGCTGCGATCGCCACCCCTGGACGACTCACCATACTCTTCGCCCTCCTACTTCTCTCGATTCCATGGCGGGTGCTGGTCACAGTAGATGCGGCCCGCGGCACTAGGCGCACGCGCCGCTCGGCAATCCTCTTGGCCCTGGCACTTTTGATCTCGATTGCGCCGCAAGCTGGCGCGGCGGCAATTGTCTACCGCGCCAAAGTAGCCGCAACGGATGTCTTCTCGGGCTTCACCACCCCAACCCCCGACAGTTCCGCTGCAGAAAGCACCACACCAACTCCACCACCGCTCGGCGATCGCTTCACCATGCTGCTGATCGGCGCCGACACGATGGGGAACCGCAGCTCTTTCAACACCGACTCAATGATCATCGTCAGCTGGGATCGCATCGGCGGCTACGTCAGCACCGTCTCAATCCCCCGAGACCTTGTGAATGTGCCGCTCGGTAACGGCGAAGTGTACGGGCCAAAGATCAACTCTCTCTGGTCGCATGCCCTGCGGTACCCGAAGAGGTTCCCCGGTGGTCCAGCCGCTGCGCTAAGCACTGCACTCGGCACGATGTTCAACGTGAAGATTGATGCCACCGCCGTCGTCGTCATTCCGACCTTCGTCAAGATCATTGATCAACTCGGCGGTGTTGATCTAACGATTCGCCGCACGATCGTTGATGTTTCGTACCGCACCAACATGGATGGGGCACGCCTCCCCGCCGGTAACTGGCATATGAGCGGCGAGTGTGCCCTCGCCTACGCGCGCATTCGTAAAGCCCCAGGTACCGACGATATGACCCGTGGCCCACGACAGATTGAGATCCTGCTTGCCGCCCGCGATGAGCTTGCGCGCAGCGGAAACTTTGTCGGCAATGCCCTTGCCCTTCTCGATGTGATCGGTGATGGGGTGCGCACCGACCTCAACCCAGCCCTGATTCCGCAGTTGGCCGAGGCGGCCGGATCGTTTGACACGAGCAAGATCGTGCGCGCCGTGATCCAACCGGGCGACACGATCCTGCGCTATCGCCATAAGGGCGAATACAGCCCCTTCGGTTCGGTCGTCTTCTTTGATGCCGCGCGCATGTCGCTGCTTGCGGCTCGCCTCTTCCCGGCCCCTGGCACTCGGCCGTGGGGTTTCCCAGCTACGAAGAGTGAACCGAAGCTCGGCGCGGAGGCAACCTTTACTCCTGCGCCACTCGCGAGCGGCGCATCACCCACCCCGACTGCGACGCCAACGCCCGCACTGACACACCCGTTCCCAACACTGGCCTCGTGCGATGCTGGGTTGCCGCGACCACGCTACACCCCGACCCCAGATCCAACGGCGCCACCGGAGAGCACCTCGCCGAGCCCTTCGCCGACCGAGCCGACACCACTACCGGGCGTTCCTGAGAGCGTTCCCCCAGCCCCATAGCGCGCAACGGTGGTGAACTGAGGGGGCACGCCTCGTAGAATCCGCGCATGCCATCACTGCAGCACAACTTATTCGGGTGGGCCCTAGGAGTGATTGCGGCGCTGAAGCCGCCTCGAGACGAGGCGCATGCCCGTGCGATGTTCGCGCGGATGCACAGCCAGAAGCCTGCGCTCCCACCGAAGGGGATCTTGAAAACGGTAAGCGCCGAGGTTGATCAGACGCTTGGCTTCCCTGTTTGGACCCTTACGCCAAAAAGCGGTGGCACTGATCTGCAGATGGTGTATCTGCATGGTGGCGCGTATGTGGGTGATGCTTCGATCATTCACTGGAACCTTTGCGCAGAGATTGCGCGCACCAGTGGCGCTACGGTCGTACTACCCATCTATCCACTAGCGCCTGAGGCGACATGGTCAACATCATTTGATGCGCTCCTGACGTTGGCGCGGGGTAGCGGCGGCACCACCCCCGTGCTGATGGGCGATTCTGCTGGCGGTGGGCTGGCACTGGCGCTTGCGCAACGCGTCGCCGCAGAGGGTGGCTCACCTCGTGTGGCACTCATCTCGCCCTGGCTTGACGTGACCATGTCCGATCCCACAACGCCAACGTACGACCGCGCCGATCCCATTCTCAGCGCGCCATTCCTTGAAGTTGCTGGCCGCTTCTGGGCCGGGAGCGATGATCCTCGCCGTGCTGAAGTGAGTCCGCAGTTCGGTTCACTCCGTGGGATTCGCGAGCTGCTGCTCTTTAGTGGCTCGCGCGACGTGCTCTACCCGCAAGCGCTCCGTCTCGTGGCGGATGCGAAGGCTGCTGGCGTCTCCTGCACCGCCCACCTCGAAGAGGGCCTCGTGCACGTGTATCCGCTGCTACCGATCCCTGAGGCGAAGGGGCCGCGCGCGGCGCTTAGCGCGTTTGTTCGAGCTCACTCCTAAGCGCTGCCACCACCAGTGCGGCGGCTCGGCCACGGTGGCTGAGAGCATCCTTATCTGCAGGTGCTCGCTCCGCCATTGTTCGACCGCCCACCTCAAAGATTGGGTCGTAACCGAAGCCGAATTCGCCTCGCGGTGCCGTGGTCAGCGTTCCAGGGCATTCGCCGCGGAAGGTGCGCGCTGACCCGTTAACGGGATCAATCAGCGCCATGGTGCAGACGAAGCGCGCCGATCGGTCGGCAGCCCCAGCGGTATCAGCCAGGAGCTTCTCGTAGTTCTCAGCGTCGGTGGCATTTGGTCCGGCGTAGCGACGCGTATAGACACCAGGGGCACCGTTCAGCGCAGCGACCTCAAGCCCAGAGTCATCGGCGAGTGTCCACTCGCCTGAAGCCTCTGCATACCAGCGCGCTTTCTGCAGTGCGTTCTCTTCAAACGTTGCGCCGTCTTCTGGTGACTCGTCGGTGATGCCAACGTCGCGCAGCGTTACCAGGTCAATCGGCAGATCGCCGAAGAGACGCTGCAACTCGATCAGTTTATGCGCGGAGCCGGTGGCGACAAGGAGCCGCCGTCGCGGCGCGGTCACGCGCGAGCGAGTGTGTCGCGCTGGAACGTAATGAGGTCGGCGATCCCAGCATCGGCAAGCTTCAACATCTCGTCGAGCGCGGTGCGGTGGAATGGATCCTGTTCTGCCGTTCCCTGCAGCTCAACATAGTGGCCAGCATCGGTGGCGACGACGTTCAGGTCGACATCGGCACGGCTGTCCTCTTCGTACGGTAGGTCGAGAACTGCCTGACCATCAACGATGCCGACCGAAACGGCCGCAACGTTGCGCACCAGGTGCGCCTCGAGCTTCTTGGCGCGCATGGCGAGTGCCAGGGCGATCCAGCCGCCGGTGATGCTCGCGCAACGGGTGCCACCATCGGCAACGAGCACGTCGCAGTCGATGAGAATCGAGCGCTCACCGAGTTTGGTGAGGTCAACCGACTGACGGAGGGCACGGCCGATGAGGCGCTGAATCTCGTGGGTGCGGCCGCCAAGCTTGCCGCGGACCGCCTCGCGGTCGGAGCGGGTGTTCGTGGCACGCGGGAGCATGCTGTACTCGGCGGTGACCCAGCCGGTCCCCTTGCCGCGAAGGTGTGGCGGCACGCGCTCCTCAATGGATGCGGAGCAGATCACCACGGTATTGCCGATGGAGATGATGGCGGAACCTTCGGCCCACTTCTGGACACCGAGTTCAATCTTCAGATCGCGGAGTTGGTTTACGGCGCGTCCGTCGGCTCGTACCTTGCTCATGGTGCCCCCTACCCTTTCGCCTCGCGCTCGGCGGCTTTCGCCTCATCCCAGAGCGCATCCAATGTCGTGAAGTCTGCATCTTTTAGTGAGATCCCGCGCGCAGCGGCGCGACGCTCAACATCACCGAAGCGACGTCGGAACTTGTCGTTGGCTCCGCGGAGCGCCGCCTCAGCGTCGATGCCGCTGCGGCGACCAAGATTCACGATGACGGCGAGTACGTCGCCGAGTTCCTCTTGTGCGTGTGCCAACGCCGCAGCGCTTGATGCCTGCGTGCTGGTGATCTGGTCGGGATGCCCAGCCTCGGCGAGCGCTTCGTCGAGCTCGGCCAACTCTTCGCTGATCTTCGCCCGTACGCCGTCAAGCGTTGGCCAGTCGTATCCAACGGCACTGGCGCGGTCCTGTAGCTCACGACTCGCTGAGAGGGCTGGGAGCCCGCGGCTCACCCCGTCGAGGGCACCCTTGGTCTTCTCGCCTTCGCCGGCTGCGGCACGCTCTCCCGCCTTGATCGCCTCCCAGTTGCGCTGCACGTCGCGCGTCGTCGCTGCACTGGCTTCGCCGAAGACGTGTGGGTGCCGGCGAACGATTTTGCGCACGAGTCCGTCTTGCACATCGGCAAGGTCAAAGTCGCCGCGCTCCTGCGCGATCTGGGAGTGCAGCACAACCTGCAGCAGCACGTCGCCAAGCTCCTCGGCAAGGTCGGCAGCCGCTCGAGGTCGCTCGGCCTCACTCGCGGACTCGAGCGCGGCAATGGCATCATGCAGCTCCCAGGCCTCCTCAATCAGGTGCTTTGCCAAACTGGCGTGGGTCTGCTCGCGATCCCACGGGCAGCCATCGGGTGCACGGAGGCGGGCACTAAGCCACGGCATCGTCCATGGCGAGGCGAACGCATCGAGGGGTTGAACCGCCGCCAGATAGAGGGCTTGTTCTCCCTTGGTGCCACCAGATCCGCAGGCGGCAATCGTGCTGACGCTCCCGCTTGGAAGGAGCACTACCGCTCGTTCAGCGCTGTAGAGGCGTGTGAGGAGATCCCAGCCAGTCCCGCTTCGACCGGGAAGCTCCTCGTCACTATCAGCATCGCCGAGCAGCACGATGAGCGGTCGACCAGTATCAATGGCGACAGTGCCGCATCGGCGTACGGCAACGATCGTGATCCCGTTTGCAGGATTAAGCGTCGCATCGGCGCGTTGCGCAGCCGCAATGAGCGCATCTACGGAAGCGCTAAGCTCCTTCGCGGTCACGGAGTTGGCGAAGCCCCAGCCTCCTGCACAACGGATCCATCAATCGCGACGCGCGCTGCGGAGCGATAGAGGTCGAGCCAGATCGAGAAGCCACTCGCCTTGATGCCAGTGATCTGGTCTGCGGTCAGCGCTCGGGTCTCAACACCGTCAACATGCACTATCAGATAGGTGTTGGAGCTCTCGACCACCGCGCTCGTGCCGCCCGCCTTCAGGCCCCACACCACGGCTCCGAGTTCTGGATTCACCGTGTACTTCGGCACATAGCCTGGGCTTGCAAAGGTGAGCTCTTCAATCGTATTCGTCGCGGTGGTTGCGGCCTTCTCAAAGTCCACCCCGTCGGCGGCAAGCGTCTTGGCGAGTTCGTCGAGTCGATCCTTCAGTGAGGGACGGCGCGCGTCGAACTTGATCACGTGATACCCGAATTCGGTCTTGATCGGACCAAGGATGTCGTTGCGCTTCACGCCGTCGGCCCAAATCGCCGCTTCAAATTCTGGAACATAGGTCCCCTTTGGTGCCCATGCCAGGAGTCCACCATCTGCGCCAGAGGTCTTGTCATCACTCTTCTTCGCTTCGGTCTCAAAGCTCGAACCGCCCTTCAGTCGGGCAATGAGGTCGTTTGCCTCTTTCTCGGCTGCGGCCCAGGCCGGGTCCGTAGGTTCAAGGTTGCCAGCAGTGTTTGGATCATCTTTTGGACTGAAGAGGATGTGGCTCACCTGGACCTGCTCAACATCTTTCTCTGGAACGGTGGCTGCCACGTAGCTGACCTCGCGCTGCTCAACAGGGCCGGCGAGAAGCTGCGTGGTGATCTTCTCACTCAAGGCGGTCTTCAAGGCGCGCTCTTCGATCATGCGCTCGTAAAGCGCACGGTCAATCCCAGCGTCGCTGATCTGCTTCTCAAAGTCTGGATCCAGCTTTGATGCCTGAGACTTCTCCAGACGGAAAATGACGAACTGGTCTTCTGTGCGGGCGATGACAGCGGTGATTGGTTGATCGGAGCCTGCGGCTGCGGGGGTTAGCGCCCAAGCGGCGTCGTACCCGAGATCATCGGTCGGATCTTCGGCCCGCGAAGTCCAACCAACGAGTCCGCCTAGCTCGGCAAAAGAGTCGTCTGAATCTCGTTTCGCAATCGTAGCGAAGTCGCCGCCGGCCTTGATCTCGGCAAGGATCGCTTCGGCCTTCGCCTTCGCCGCGGCCCGTGTGGCGGCGGTTGGCTTCTTCGTCTTCTTGTCATTCGCAGCGTCAATGCTGATGCGGCGGAGGAGTCGTAACTCTGGGAGAGTGGTCTCCTTGGTCCATTCGCTCGCGACCACAGCTGGATCGACGATGACGCCGTTCACGGCGGCGAGATCACGAACCAGGAGTGTGTCGACCATGTCGGTTGTGACCTGGTTGCTAATCGCCTGTGCCTGGTCGTTCAGCGCCTTGAGAGCGGTATCGCCAGCGCTGTTCGTCATGGTGCCAGCGGCAACACGGGCGCGAATGCGTGATCCTTCGAGGGCGATCCGGAAGGCGGTGACTTCGGCGCGGGCCTTCGCCTCCGCCTTGTTGATTGCGGCACTGTTGACCTCAACGGCGGGGGCCCAGGTGTTGTCGTATACGGAGTAGCCGGCAACTCCCACGAGTAGGGCCCCAGCGAGCGCGATCGCAACGACAAACGTGAGGTTGGTCAGCGCCGTCTTGTCGGCGGCCTGATATCGAGCTGCTGCTCGGGCGCGTAGGCGTGCGATCGGGTTCATGCTCAGTGGTCCTCCTCTAGTCGGGTCCTGGTTAGGGGCAGTATAGGGGGGACGGGTGCTATCCTCGCCCTCTCATGACCACCCACAGCACGGAACTGACCGTCGGCAGGCCGCGCCGCGGCAGTATTGGCACCATTCTTGAGAGCCTTGCCGCCCTCGTAGAACGCCGCCGGCTCGTCTGGTATCTCACAATCTCCGAGATCAGAAACAAGGGGGCCAACTCCTTACTCGGAAACGTCTGGTGGTTCCTTGACCCCGCCCTTCAGCTCTTTGTCTACTTCCTCCTGGTCAGCGTCATCTTCCAGCAGGCTCGGCCGGCGATCCTCCTCTTCCTCGGATCAGCCATCTTCCCCTGGAAGTGGTACTCCGCTGCGCTCGCCTCCGCCACAACCTCCGTACGCAGCCGAGAGCAGGTGATGCGACAGATCGCCTTTCCTCACCTCGTTCTGCCGGCCTCTTCCGTGTTGGCCAGCACCGCAAACTTTGCCTTCGCCCTCGTACCACTTGGAGGGCTCTATCTGCTCTACCCCGATCGCCTCACCCCCTGGGCCCTCGCCGTGCTACCGGTTGCCGCGGTGCAGCTCCTCTGGACAATTCCCGCCGTTTTCACGCTGAGTGCGGTAGCGGTCTTCTTCCGCGATATTGCAAACTTCATTCCCCATGGTCTGCGCATCTGGTTCTACCTCTCTCCTGCACTCTTTCCTCTCGAAAAACTCCAGGCGATCGGCGATCAATACCCGTGGTTCGGCTTCTTCGTCACAATCAACCCATTCACCTGGATTTTCTCTGGGTACCGTGACGCGATCTACTACGGTCGCTCTCCGCAGTGGGAGGCGCTCGGAATCCTCGCCGTCGCCTCAATTCCCGCGACGTTACTCTCGATCTACTTCTTCCGACGCGTCTCGCCACTCTTTGTGAAAGTCCTTTAAGTGGCGCAACGAGTGAGTTCGCGCAAAAGCGTGGCACCACCACCAATCCTGCTCGCAGGGCTTGGCGTGCAGTACGATCTACGCCTCAGCAAGAAGCGCAAGCTGCGCGACACGGTGGTGCGGGATGACCGGCATTCACAGAGCGGCAAGTTCTGGGCGCTACGCGATGTTGACTTCCGTGTCGAAGCGGGGGAGTCCGTCGCAGTGATCGGGCCAAACGGGGCTGGAAAAAGTACGATGCTTCAGGTCTTGGCTGGCATTCTGGAGCCTTCGGTCGGCAAGGTTGAGGTTCGAGGCAAGATCGCCACCCTTCTACAGCTTGGCGCAGGCTTTGACCCCGAGCTGAACGCTCGGGAGAACACACTCCTCGTAGGTGAGTTTCTTGGGATCCCCCACAAAGAGATGGTGCAGCGCGTCCCGGCAATCCTTGATTTCGCTGGCCTTGGTGAATTTGCCGATGCAGAGGTCCGGACCTACAGCGCAGGAATGCGCGCTCGCCTCGGGTTCAGCGTTGCAACCTCTGTTGAGCCCGACGTCCTACTCCTTGATGAGGTCCTCTCAACCGGCGATGCAGCCTTCATTGAAAAGTCGCGGGGTCGAATCACAGAGCTGATGAAGCGAGCACGAGCGATCGTATTCGTGACCCACGACCTTGATTCTGCAGCAACTTTCTGCACGCGCGCGATTGAGCTCGAGGGTGGAAGAATCGTGGCCGATGGTCCGGCGAAGCGAGTGATTGCCGCCTACAAAAAGAAGATGGCGAAGCGCGCCGCTACGGTGCCTCGATCAGGTCAGGTAGCCCGCCGCGGTAGTTAAGGATAACGAGCAGCGTTCGCACCGAATCCAGATCGAGCGTCGGCTGAACATCCGCACTCTGCAGGACAGCAGAGGCGACGCTGTTGACCGCCACTACTCGACCTACCGAGAGCCCCCGCGGAAAAGCAGAGCGCAAGGTGGGGCTCAACTCAATTCCTGATGTAGTGATCTCCGCCCCAACAGGCACTTGACGCTGTGCGTCAACATCATCAAAGGCGAGCGGGTTCGCAGCACGCCCTCGAACCTGCCCGATCGCACCGGTTGAGGCGACCTCCGAGGTGACGGAGAACTCTGGGTCGGTGAGGAGGCGGACCTGACAACTCTGATCCGACACTTGCACGACACGTCCAGCGAGTGATGCGCCCGCCCCGATAACGACGTCGCCAACCTTCACGCCGTCTGCGCCACCGACATCGAGAATGACGTAGCGGCGGTCAATCGCGAAATCACGGGCGACCACCTGGGCCGCAACTGTGGCAAACGATGTCGTCGCACGCAGATCAAGCGTCGCCTGAAGTTCGGCGACCTCACGCTCAAGGCTTGCAATGCGTGCCGCCTCTGCGGCTAGCTGATCACGCTCTTCAAGTAGCAGAGTCAGTCGAGCCTGCAAACTACGAATGTCCACAAAGAGATCGCGAACTGATGCCGCGCCTCTGCCGATTACTGCGACAGGCTCACTGATCGTGCGCACGAGCTGTCCCGTAGCACCTTGTACAGCGAGCACTGGTGCGCTGCCAGAGAGCAGGAAGAGGGCTCCGTTGATGGTGAGCACGACGCCGATGGCGGCAAGTCCAGCCTGCGGTTTACGCCCTCCACGATCGCGGGGGAGCATCGGTTCTTAGCGCAGCGGACGCTGGTAGGTCTCGGGGACGAGCATCTTCTCGAGCGCCTCAACCTCTTCCAGAATGATGCCCGTGCCTCGAACCACACAGGTGAGGGGGTCATCGGCGATGCGCACAGGCATCTTTGTTTCCGCCGAGAGGCGCACATCCATACCGAGAAGGAGTGCGCCACCGCCAGCGAGGACAATGCCCTGGTCCATGATGTCAGCGACGAGTTCCGGCGGAGTCTCTTCAATGGTGTCGCGCACTGCGTTGATGATCTCGATGATGGAAGGTTCTAACGCTTCGCGAACTTGGGGTGCGGCCACCTCTACCGCACGTGGGAGGCCAGTCAGAAGGTCTCGACCGCGGAAGGTGATGCGCTGCGAGTCCCACTCGCCGGAGTGCGCCGAACCGACGGCCATCTTGATGTCTTCAGCGGTTCGCTCACCAAGGAGGAGGTTGTACTGTCGTCGGGCGTACGCGACGATGTTTTCGTCCATCTCATCACCCGCAATGCGAATGCTACGTGCAGTCACGATGCCACCGAGGCTGGTAACGGCGACCTCAGTGGTGCCGCCGCCGATGTCAACGATCATGCTGCCGTTGGGCTCACCGACGGCAAGGCCCGCGCCGATCGCGGCGGCCATCGGCTCCTCCACAAGACGAACCCAGCGCGCACCAGCACGAATGGCAGCGTCGCGTACGGCACGCTTCTCCACTTCGGTCACCCCAGAGGGAATGCCGATGATCATGCGCGGCCGTGCGGAGAGCCAGCCGCCTTGGTGGACCTTCCGCACGTAGTAGCTAATCATCTGCTCGGTGACTGCGGCATCGGAAATCACACCATCGCGAAGCGGTCGAATGGCCACGATGTTCGCTGGGGTGCGTCCGAGCATGCGCTTCGCCTCGGCACCAATTGCAAGGACCTTGCGCGATTTCGTCTCAACTGCAACCACCGAAGGCTCGCTAATCACGACGCCCTTGCCGGCGACGTGAACCAGCGTATTGGCGGTGCCAAGGTCGATGCCGATGTCACTCGAGAAGAGGTTGTAGATACGGTCAAGCATGGCGCGATGGTAGCACCCACCCCGCGCACTCCCGCCCTCACCCCTACGGCGCCTCGGCACCCCAGATCGAGGGCTGCTTTGAGCGAATGCTCACCCAACGACCGTGCCCAATGACGAGGTGGTCCAGGAACTCAATGTCGAGCAGGCGGGCGGCGGCGAGCAGTTCGCTCGTGAGCCGAAGGTCCTCGTCGGAGGGCTCTGGGTCGCCACTCGGATGGTTGTGGACGGCGGCGAAGCCGACGCCACGCTCCTCAAGGACCGGCCGCAGAAGTTCACCGATGCGGACACTCGTACCCGTTGCGGTGCCCGTGTACACATGACGTAGGTCGAGCAGCCCATTACGTCCATCAACGATAGCGATGTGCAGTTGCTCCTGGGCTGATCGCCCAAATATCGGTTGGGCAATCGCGGCGAGGTCGGCCGGCGCCTGCACGCGGGTTCGCTCTGCAGGCCACCACGCCATCAGGTCACGCGATGCAGCCAAGAGACGATCAACTAGTTCAGCCGTATGGCCTGGCACTCCAGCGCGAACCAAACGGTCGGTGACGCTCCCATGCGTGAGCCCCTCTGGGCCGCCCGCGAGGGAGACCAGGTCGCGTGCGATCTGTGTTGCTCCACTCTGGGAGAGCAGCGTATCGAGCGCGAAGATAAATCGCTCATCACGATCGCGCTGCTCTGCGCTCGTATCACTGGGTACGGCCGCTACCACGGTGAGACTCATGGAACCTCCACGGCGAAGAGCAAGCGGCCGAAGCTGGCACCTCCGGCAGAGCGGCGAGCCCGCCGTTTTCCCGCCGCCCTGCCGAAGGCGAGCGCATCCTCTCGCGCGCCACGTATCAGGAGCGTATGGGCTTGGTGGCGCTACGAAACGGCAACGATCGCGACGATGGCAAGGTTGTAGGCGGCGTGTAGTGCGACCGTGGCGAGGAGTGATCGGCGACGAGGAATGCGACGGCGGCACCGCTCACAGCACCGCCGACAGAAGTCCCACCGACCGTAAGTGTGTGCGCGAAGGCGAAGACGATCGCAGAGAAGAGGATCGCTCGGCGTGCGGATGATTGCCGCGCCCACGCTTGCGCAATCACACCCCGATAGAGGAGCTCTTCGCCGATCGGCGCAATGAGCCCAGCGGACAGCGCGTTGGCGGCGAGGTCTACTGCACCCATCGCCGGTGGCAGCACCACTGGTGCGCTGAGGCCGGTTCCGTTCATCACCAGCGTGGCGAAGAGACCGGCGGCGCTCAGGATCGGCAGGGCAAGGGTAGCGCCCCACAAGACGTCGCCAGCGAGGCCACCGCGGCGATCAGGCGTCGGCAGTGTCGTTGGTGATGCGGCTGGTGTTGCGAAAACGAGATCACGCCAGCGCACGGCACCGCTACCAACCACCACCAGGCCGACGATCAGAACGGTGGCAGCATTCGATGCCGCCGCCAGGGCGAGGGTTCCAATTGGCGTCCGCAGCAGCGCGGTCGCCGCACCAACCGAGGTGAGCAGTGCTGCGACAAGTAACTGCGCGAGTAAGGCCCACGGAATGGTTGTCCAGAAAATCGCCAGTGGGCCCGGGCCGCGCCACCCTGCAGCGGGGGTATCGACGCGCCGCTGCAGCGCGGAGGTCCCTGAGAGGGCGATGCCACCAACGCCAACCAGGACGAGCGCGAGGATGATAAGCCCAACTCCTGCACCAGCAAAACCCGCAACGAGGGCACTGACCCCGACGACCGTCGCGAGGAGGCCGATAACGTAGAGCGCTGGCGCTTCACGCCCCGCAAGTTGTAGTAGCCCTGGGCGCGGCACCGTGCTCATTTGTTCGCCGCTACGGCTTGGTGCTCTCCGTCAGCGCTGACAGCTCTTTGAGCACCGCCTGCAACTCACTGATGCGCACGCCATAGGTTGCAAAGTCTCCCGCCTTCAACGCCGTCTGCGCTTGAGCAAAGAGCGTTGATGCCTTCGAGACGAGTCCCGCAACGTCGGTTGGATTACCGCCGCCGCCTGGATCAACGACGCCGCCACCAACGAGAAGGTTTAGCGCTTCAGAGAGCGTGTCGCCCCACACCACCTTGGTTGAGGTAGCGGCCACGATCTTTTGGAACTCAGGGAAGGCGCTTGACGTCGACTGCAGATATACGGGCTGAAGGTAGACAACAGTTCCACCGATCGGCGTGACGATCAGATTCCCGCGCGTGACAGTTGAACCTGATTGGTCCCAGAGGGTGGTCTGCGCCGAGATGATCGGGTCCGCATCAATGCGGGCACCGACCTGGCTTGGCCCGAAGACTGATGTGTCCTTCGGGAAGCGGTAGCTCACGATTTGGCCGTACGCGTCGCCATCGTTTCGTGCGGCGACCCAGGCGATCATGTTCGGTCGACTTGTTGGCACGAGCGGCTGGATGAGGGTGAACTCCGTGCCAGTTTCGCCAGGGAGGCGAACGCGCACGTAGTACGACTCACCGGGTAGCGACTGTGACCCGGCCGCCGACTCTGGCACCGTCCACACGTCGTCCTGGCGGTAGAAGGTCTGAGGGTCGGTCACGTGGTACCTCGCGTACATACGGGTCGTAATGTCAAACCCGCCCGCGCCAACCCGAAGGTGTGCCCGCAGGTCGGCCGGCATCGTGTCGAGTGGGCGTAGCAGGCCTGGGAATACCTTCGACCATGCCAGTGCAATCGGATCCTTGGCGTCAGCTAGGTAGAGTGCCGTCTCGCCCGTGTAGAGATCAACGGACGCCTTCACGCTGTTCCGCAGGTAGTTGATGCTGCTCCCCTCGGCCGCGTTTGCGTTCGGGAAGTGGCTGCTCGTGGTGTAGCCGTCCACCATGTAGCTCAGCCCACCATCTTCACGAATCACGAGATACGGATCTGAGTCCCAGGTGACAAACGGTGCGAGGGCCGTGACACGCTCAGTGATAGTTCGGCGCCAAAGGAGCTGGCTGTCGGCGGTGATCTGATCGCTGATCAACAGATT
Organism: bacterium; assembly: GCA_009919365.1. The sequence goes on along the minus strand of RGBZ01000001.1, from coordinate 3,647 downwards.
TAGATCGCCCAGCCGCGCGGCGAAGAGGAGGCGATCCAAGAAGGTGTTCAGGGAGATTCCCGAGGTTCCGCTCCACTTCGTGGTCGCATCACCTGAGCCACCCGAACCGGTGACATCTTCGCCGACCGGGTAGTCAAACTCCTCGGTCTTGGCGCCGACGATCACCCAGTCATCATCGAGTTCGCCGAAATAGATTCGTGGCTCGGTGACCACTGGAGCCCCACCACTGGAAACCGGTGGGATGTCGCGAATGATGAGCTCTGGGAGTCCGCCGCTCGCTACGCCGGCGACAGGGACCATCGCCACGCCGATGCCGTGCGTGAAGGCGATACGACGATTGACCCACGTCGCTGATTGAAGTGCCCGCTGCGGGTTCAGCTCTCGTGCTGAGAGCATCACCAGACGCTGCTTCCCGTCGATTACATAGCGATCAACATCCACATCGGAGAAGTTGTAGTACTGACGCACCGTCTGGAGCTGATCCAACGTCTGCTGCAGTGGACGATAGTCCCAGAGGCGTGCGTCAGCGAAGGACTCCGCGTTGTCCGCAATGGCCGCTGTCGTAAGCTCGGCAGCACCGTCGTATTGACGTTCGGTCCAACCATCAAGTCCGAACGCTAGACGTGTCATGCGAATGTTGTTGGCGATATAGGGTTCCTCGAGCGCGTACTCGTTTGGGGTGACCTGGAAGCGCTGAACAAACTCTGGGTAAAGCCCAGTCAGCACCGCCGAGGCGCCGAACCACACCGTCACCGTCAGCACGAGTGGCCAGGTGGAGCGCGTCACTGCGGCGCCAACCAAGAAGGCGGCGGCGAGCGCTGCGATCACCGTCAGTGCGTCAAGGCCAGGGATCCGTGCGGTTGCGTCGGTGTACGAGACACCTGTCGCAACGCCGTTCTGAGAGTAGACCAGGTCAAGCTTATCGAGCTGATAGCCATACGCGGTAACCAGCAGGATCGCGCCAACTAAGAGCGCGAGGTGGAGGCGTGGCAGTGTGCCGACTCCACCGAGGCCGCGCGCGCCGATCGCCGGTAGATAGCGAAGTGCGGCGAGTGCGGTTGCGCCGCCGAGCAGCAAGATGCCAAGGCCCTGCGCAAGGCGAAGGATCGGGAGGCTGAAGAGGTAGAACGAGATGTCGCGGCCGAAGATCGGATCGACGGCCGACCTGTCAGCGGCGTACGGCACCGCGTTTTGCCAGAGCGCGATCTGTTCCCAGTTGGCGGCAACCTGCGCACCAATCAAGAGGGCTACAACGACCGCACCGATGCGGAGGGCGCCGCTACCGATGGTTGCGCCAGCGGTCCGCGCTGCACCATCACCATCAGCGCCAAAGAGTCCGCGAAGTGCATCGACGATCCCGTCGGGCTGCAGGTTCCCACGGTCATCCATGAGGGGGGTTCGTGGTTCACGCGAAGCATCGGCGCTCGCTGTCGTACCAGTCGGAGTACCGCCGAGGCGTCGGGCGATGAGCCCAGCCGCAACGAGGCTGAGCATCAGCAGCGCGAGCGCGGCAAGTGTTCCGCCGACGAAGAGTCCGCCCTGCAGCTGTAGTCGCTGCCAATAGAGGGCGCCTGCACCGAGAGATTCAAACCAGCGCGCATCGGTGAGCAGTCCAATGACCGGCCCGCCAACTAAGACGAGCACGAGGAGAGCTGGTAGGAAGAGGGCGCGGAAGCCCAGCTTGAAGGTTGGTCGCGGGCCGCTCGGTGCGCCGCCCCCGGGGCGACGGGCGCGAGTGCGCGTTGGTGGAGCGTCGGATTCAGGTTCGGATTCAGCGTTGTTAGGGGCGCCGTTGGAGCGACGTCGCTCGAGCTCTTCGAGGAAATCCTTAAACGGATCACTCATGATCGATCCCCCTTCAACTGCGTTGCGTCAGGGTCGATGCGCGACCTCGATCGCACGGGTGAAGGCGTCGAGTGCTGCCTCGGCAACCTTCGCCTCTGTCATCGTAGCGATTCGCATCGGATCCCACTTGGCAGCCACCTGGAGCACCAAGGGGCGGCGCCACGGCTCGTTGACGTCGGCCAGGTCGCCCAGCAGTCGTAACTTCAGGCAGGAGCGCCCCTCCTCAATGGCAAGGAGGTCACCGAGACCGTTCGTCATGAGCTCCCCCAGGCGCTGGAGTGGCGGCGTTGGAGGTGGGCCGGCGATCGGTGCAACCTCGCGGCAACTCACGACGCCAGTCTCATCCTCCGCCCACATCATGCCGATCCACCATCCATCGGGCATGGTCGTTGGCGTGCTCATCCCGGTATGCACGCTTGCCTCGGGACGCCCTTCCAGAAGGATCGGTTTCACCTTTAGGTAGCTCGCCCCCGGAGAAGGGAGGCGCTCAGGGCTACTCGTCACTCCCACTCGATCGTGGCGGGTGGCTTTGACGTGACGTCGTACACCACACGCGTGACACCCGGCACCTCGTTCACGATGCGCGCAGAGATGCGTTCGATCAGGTCGTATGGGAGGCGCGCCCAGTCGGCGGTCATGCCGTCTTCACTCGTCACCGCGCGCATCGCGAGCACATTGCCGTAGGTGCGCCCATCGCCCATGACGCCGACAGAGCGCATCGGCGTAAGTACGGCAAACGATTGCCAGATGCTCCGATAGAGCCCAGCCTTCTTGATCTCGTCGACCACAATCCAATCCGCCTCACGCAGGGTGTTGAGCCGTTCCTTCGTGACATCGCCAAGAATGCGGATCGCGAGCCCAGGTCCTGGGAACGGTTGTCGCAACACGACGGACTCCGGAAGGCCGAGCTCAAGGCCAACCGCGCGGACTTCATCCTTGAAGAGTGCCCTCAGCGGCTCAACGAGTTTGAATTTCAGGTCATCAGGGAGACCGCCCACGTTGTGGTGCGTCTTGATCTTCTGCGCCGCCTTCGTCTCTTTCGATGTTGACTCAATCACATCTGGATAGAGGGTCCCCTGCGCCAAGAACGTGAAGTCACCGAGCTTTGTGGACTCCTCTTCAAAGACGCGAATGAACTCGCGGCCGATGATCTTGCGCTTCTCTTCCGGATCCTCTACACCGCTCAGTGCGCCGAGGAAGCGATCCTCGGCATCAACCATGTGAATCGTCATGCCAAGCGTGTTGGCGAAGACCTCGCGCAGCAGATCTGACTCGCGCTTGCGCATCAGACCGTGATCAACGTAGACGCAAACAAGCCGATCGCCGATCGCGCGGTGAATGAGTGCGGCTGCGACGGCAGAGTCGACTCCGCCCGAGAGGGCACAAAGGACGCGCTCGGTAGGACCAACCTGCGCGGTGATTGCGGCGATTGCATCTTCGGCAACGCGCCCAGGTGTCCAGTTGGCTGGTGCCTTGGCAATGTCATAGACAAAGTTGCGCAGCAGGCGCTTCCCGCCTGGGGTATGCACCACCTCAGGATGGAACTGGATCCCCCAGAGATTTCTTGCCACGTCGGCAAGTGCAGCAAACGGAGTGGAGTCGGTGTCGGCAATCGGCGCGAAGCCAGTTGGTGCCTTGGTGATTGAGTCGCCATGGCTCATCCAGACGCGGGCGCTCCCGCCGTCACCCGCAACGCCAGCCAGCAACAGGTTCGACTGATCACCAATGCGAATGTCGGCGGGACCGTATTCGCGATGCGCGGAGGGGCCCACCTCGCCGCCGAGCTGCTGTGCCATGAGCTG